>CAJWSQ010000175.1 GCA_913045895.1 uncultured Flavobacteriales bacterium
TTGTGCCAAGATGAGTATCAATCAGAATTTGATGGTTACTGGAGATTAGAGACCGTTACCTCCTCTGACTCAATTAACACAAACACTTTAAATATCCTCCAATCAATTTCTTTTATTATCCAAAATGATAAATTCATTTCTATTGACTCAGTAGACACCTCTGAATATAGATACCTTAAGTACATCAATCTTCTCAAAGAATCTACCATTGCCTATTTTCATATTGATAAAATTATCGTCCCAGTTATTTTATCACCCTTAGATACTTCATTGGGCTCTGTTAAAATGATTGATGATCAAAAAATTGAGATTAGATTCAATTACAATTCACCGAGAGAATTATGGCCAATATCATTAATTTTCATTAAAACAAAACAAGATTAACAATCCTATTAATGAGATTATTATATGCCGTTTCATTGCTCTTTTTTATCCATTCATGCGACCCTATCCAAAATAAAAACTCCATTAAAAGGAAAATTGATCTTGAGAATGGACTTGGTCAACTCTCCATAATTCTACCTTCAAGTTTCGACACCACGGTCACATGGATAAATGAAAGTGATAACGCCTGCGATGCTAAAAAGAATACCAGAATTGCGAATAGCAAGTACAGTATTGGATCTAAAACTGACTTTATATTAATTCCAAAAGCTGATTCGCTTTACGAATTAAACATCACACAACCTAAGCTCTCAGATTCAGCTACTAATTGTCAACCTACTAAAATTAATCAGGAATATCTAGACAAAACTTCCGCTAGACACAAGATTCTAAACCCACAAAACCCTTTAGATATTATCGAGATTCAAAGAATAAACAACAGAAACTTTCTAGTTACTTCTAATGACTTTAAAAGAGGCCGCTTGACTTATTACTTCCTACAAGCAGAAACGGAAATTAATGGCAACCCAATTTCCATAACCTTCAATTGTTACTCTGGTAATTGTGATGATTTCATACAAATAGCTAAAAAAGCATTGAATACAATTAAAATAAACTAACTTCACTACCATCAATCGCAATCAACCACGCCTATGCTTTTGAGAATCTCCATATTTATCTCGTTGCTAATTGCCATAGGATCTTGTGCAGAATACAATTCTAATGCTCAACAAACTGCCGAGAAAGATCCAGTCGCATCAGTTGCTCCATCCCAATCAAGTCCATTAAAACAACAGCACGATCCTAAATTCATTTACACTGAAAAGCAATACTCCGATTCTTCAGGAAATAGTTTCGCCATTATTAATAGTTTACCTAAAGGTGGTTTAAATTATACCAGTCCAGTTGGAACAAAATACAAATACACCATCTTTTGGCATGAAATCACAAATGAATCTAGTCTTCCGCTTAAATTAGAACTGGAAATTCCAGCAGATACTTTCCACATCCCTATTTGGCCGGAGAGTTATTTTAAAGTAGTGATTCCAAATGAACGAATGACCGAAGAAAAGGACACCGCATTCAACTACGGTATCCAAGACTTGAATCATTCTATTGACGATTTGCTTTTCAAATCTTCTAAAATTTCTAAAGTCATCCCGCCTTACAAATCATACACATTCTATACAATCACGCTATTTAACACCTGGGGGAAGGTACCTGCCAGAGCTAAGTTTGAAGTAAACCAAAACAGGCTTATCTATAACTTCAATGGTAAAATTATTCCGAGTGGGAGCATCCCATTTCTCTCTCAATAAAGTCGACTACACACTATTGAACCAACCCAAACAACAATTCTGTCCATTTTCATATCGAATTTTCATCCATTATATCCCTGAATCCTCCATTATCAATTATGTGTAACGCGCTATAACTACCGCGTAACCTAGAGATTCAGAGCTTTTTACGAGCAATTCTCAAACTGAGAAAATTTCTCCCAAGCAGATGTCTTTTTTCCCATTATGGGAATTCGTGTATTTTTTGGCACGCTAAAACAAAAACCTTTAACGACTGATTTTCTGACACTTACACAATTTCATCTTAAATAGATCTATATGGCACGAGATTTACAATATGGAAGGTGTAAAACTGAAGAAAATGAAAAAGTTAGCACTCATAATCATAGCACTATTCACAACTACCATTGTAGATGCGAATACTTATTATTCGATTGCAAACTGGAAATCGAACCAAAACCCTAACGGTAAATGGTCAACTTCACCAAACGGTGCATCTTGTAACTGTGGCCCAAACTTTAGCACAGATACAGTTTACATCTCAAACAACGTAACACTTTACAACGGTGTTAGCGTTAACACTGGTGCCATCATCGTTGAAAACGGTGGTAGATTAACTATTGGCGATTGGGGTGGTTCAACTGATTTTGGAGCAAACGCTTATGTAGAAATTAAAGATGGTGGTACATTAAATAACTACTATACAATGATGAATGCAGGTCAGTTTATTGTTGACGGTAAATTCGACATGAAAAATGGTAGTTCAATTACCAACTCTGGTTCTATCAATGTAGGTTCTTCAGCTACATTCAAGACAAAAGACTACACAGCATTAAACAACAGTGGTACATTCAACGTAGCAAATGGAGCTTCATTAACTTTAGCAAACATTGCAAACTCTGGGTCAATGTACATTGATGCTAACATCAACGGTAAAGACTGGAACACTATTTCAAATAGCGGCTCATTCACAGTTGGACCAAATGCTGACATTCAGTACGGTAACATCACTAACGATGCTAACTCTACAATGACAGTTTATGGTAACATCAGCAACAAATCAAACTGGAATACAATTACAAACAACGGTAACTTGACTGTGTATGGAAATGTAGACGCTTCAAACCTCAACAACAACTCAGTAGTAAACGGAACTGGAATTGTAGACTACGGTACATCAGCACAAAACAACGGTACAATTAACGGAAGCTCTTCAGCTACATTCACTAGTCCTACTTACCTTGCTAACGTTCCTAACGGTAACTACAAAATATACAGTGATGGTAACTGGGTTACTGGTGCTCCATCATCAACTTTAGATGCTATTTTCTTATCTGATTATTCAGAAAACACAAACGTTGTTGCACACAACATCAAAGTAAACCCTACAGTTACTGTTAACATCAATGACAACAGATCTTGGAGTGTTTCAGGTTCTATCGAAAACAACGGTACTATCATCGTTGAGCAAAACGGTAACTTGGTTCAATCTGGAAACGCAACAAACACTGGTAACGGAACTTACATTGTAAAACAAAGAGGAACAACAAGTCCTTACGAATACAACAAATGGTCTTCACCAGTACCTCACGCTAAAATTGCTGAAGTATTTCACGATGAGAATTTATATGACTTGTTTGCTTTTGACGCAACAACTCAAGCTTATAAATACGATTACACTGGTACTGAGTCAAACTCACATGCTAATAGCCCATTCTCTTTCTCAGGTAATATCTTCATCTCAGGTGCTGACGGTTACTTTGATGTAGGTAGAGGTTATTTTGCAGCTGGAGCTAACTCAATTAGAGAGTTTTCTGACAACGATGTAAACAACGGAACTTACTACGTGGATGTAGAAACTTCAAACGTATCTACTCCATCTTCATGGGGTGGTAACGACTGGAACATGATTGGTAACCCTTACCCATCAAGCATTAGCACTGATGACTTTTTACAAGCTAACTACAACGGTGGTAACGGAATCATTGCAAATGCAGTTTATTACTGGGATGCTCCAAACAACCAATACATCGTTAAAAACACAACTGATAACGATTTGATTGGTAAAGGTCAAGGATTCTGGGTTGCAGCTTTAAGCCCTGGTCAAGTGGTTTTCTCAAACAGTATGAGAAGCACTACAAACCAAGTATTACGTTCTAGCAATAACTTAGAAGGTTTGTACATAAACTTAACTTCTCCATCAGAATTGAATGAGCAAGTACGTGTTTACTTAGATGAAAACGCTAGCGATGAAGAAGACAACGTTTACGATGCAATCAAATTAGAAAATGGTTCTGGATTCAACTTCTATTCAGATATTAACGGTGTTAACTACTCTTTCCAAAGTTTAGACACATTAGAAGTAAATGAAACCAAAACTATCGCTGTTGGTTTTACAGCTCACGAAACAGGAATGTACCTTTTTGAAGTTGACTCTATGTTGAACTTAGATAACTACAGTGTTTTCATTGAAGATTTAGAGTACAACAACTTGGTTGACCTACACACAAAAGGTAATTACTACGTACAAGTTGATTCAGTTGGTACTTACAACAACAGATTCTTAATTCACTTAACAAGAAATGAAGCTGTTGCTGATACAACTACTCCAGCAGATTCAACAGGTGTAATCAACAGTGTTGACAACATCAACAACAGAGAATTAACAGCTACTGTTTACAAAAACGCAGCTCAAGACATCGTAGTTAAATTCAACGCTGAAAACGATGTTTACAATGCAGCTTATGTTTATGACATCAACGGTAGAATGGTTGAAACTCAAACATTACAAACTGGAAGCACACAATCAAGCTTCTCAGCAGCTAACTTAAGCACTGGTGTTTACATTATCCGTTTAGCAGGAAAAGATGGACAAACTAAGTCTATCAAATTCATGAACAACTAAGAACGATCAAGTTTTTAAACATAAAAAAAGAGACATCAGATATCTGGTGCCTCTTTTCTTTTATACTATAAAAGCAATTAGAATTTCAATTGCAATCCTGTCATAAAATTAACTCCAGCTTGCGGGAAATAACCATCTAATTGATCGAACTGTCCACCTGTATAATAGCGATAAACCCAAGCGTTAGATTCGTACTCTACATCTAAGACATTACGCACTAAAACATAAGCTGCAATCTCTTTAAAAAGTAAGTTCTTAAGCGAATAAGAAACTCTTACATCTGTTAGATTATACGCATCAATTTTTCGGTCATCACTTTGAGTATTATCAGCATATTGCTGACCAACATATTTGTTGTAAAGCGCAACTTCTAATAAGTCACTTTTGCCAGAACCTCTAAAAAACAGGTACGGAATTTTATAGCTCAAAATTCCACCACCGATAATGTTTGGAGAAAAAGCAATATCGGTATTTGAATGCTCAACAACTTGCTGATCTGTATAGTCGTCCCAATTATCAACTTTTTCCGTCCAATCACCTATTTTATTTTGAGAGAATGTGGCGTTCAATTTAAGATCTAAATTTCTCAAAATTTCATACCCAAACTCCAACTCTACCCCTGCTCGATAACTATTTTCGATATTCTCACGAACAGCAGAACCAACGTCATTTACCTCTCCTGTCAACACCAATTGATCGTGGTAATCCATGTAATACAAATTAGCATTGAATCCATATCTATTGTGAGTACGGTGATATCCTAACTCATAATCATACATGGTTTCATGCTTTGGTTCAGTTCCAGAATTCGCATCGATATAATCATTACGGGTTGGCTCTCTGTTTGCTACTGAGAACGAACCATACACTTTATTTTTCGAGTTAAAGGCGTAAGTCAAACCAGCTTTAGGATTAACAAAATTCATTTGATCGTCCACAGAAATTGGCAATCTATCAGCATCAATTCCGCTTGCATCGTACGAAACCATTCGGTATTGTAAATCACCAAACAAATTCAATTTTTGAGCAATCTGATAATTCGCTTTTAAGAAAACATTGAAGTCTCTTTTGGTAGCCGTATTATCATAGTAACGGTCGTATATATCGCTGTTTGATGCATATTCTGCCCAAATAATTTCACCAAAGTGATCGCCTTCATAAATGTTATATCCTCCACCAAGAATCATATCTAATTTATTCTTCTTGTAAGAGAAGTTGTAAGTCACACCATAGAAGTCGTTATTTAACCAACGTCTGCGAATAAGGTTAGTTTGAGTAATGGTATCTCCACCGATATAAATTGGATCTAAACCATAATCAGATAAGTCTTCTTTACTCCCGAAATTCAAATCTTCATTGTATCGATCACCTTTATATTGCTCAAAATAACCTTCGCCATGTGTATAATGCAATGCACCCGAGAACGTGAAGTGTTTTGCAATTTCTTGCGTGTAGTGCAATTGATAATGCGTTTGTTGATAATCATCAACCTCATCTGGATAATTGTACGCGTTGTATGTTCTATCCTCATCCAACATGGATTGAGGCACTCCGTTCCAAGCTTGATAAGTACGCTCATGACCAGCAAACGTGATGAATTTCAAAGAGCTTTTTTTACCGTAATAACCACCGCTGAAGTAATACGATTTTAAATCTGACGAAGCTCGATCAATATATCCATCACTTGTAATGGATGACAATCTACCATCAAAAGCAAACTTGTCGTTAATTAATCCAGACCCAAATTTTACGGTATGTCTCCACGATTCAAACGAACCGTAACCACCATTATACTCACCATAAGCTTCATCTTGCAAATCAGTTGTACTGATATTTACTGACCCACCAAAAGCACCAGCTCCGTTGGTTGAAGTACCAACACCACGCTGAATTTGAATGGAATTAGCAGACGAAGCAAAATCAGGCATATTCACCCAAAAAGTTCCTTGCGATTCTGCATCATTCATCGGCACCCCATTAACCGTTACGTTCACACGAGTAGCATCACT
>CAJWSQ010000176.1 GCA_913045895.1 uncultured Flavobacteriales bacterium
CAGATAAAATGAGCTAAACAATTGAAGAGGTATCCCACTCCTGCAAAAGTCAACATGATTCCTAAGAAAGAATGGAACAGCTCTGACTTATAGACCAAATACCCCATCAATAAGCAATTGATTGCAAAAAACACTCCTGATATTAAATAACCGTAATCAAAAACTTGAAGTTGGTTTATTAATCCTTGTTGTAGATTGACGATTTGATTATCACTCATTAATCCTGTGTTTTGAATCAGAATAATTGGCTGGAATAGGTTTATCAAATTTGCTCCTAAAATGGCAGATTGGATTAAGCGAAATACTGTTGCTAAAACAGCTACTAACTGATTTACTTTCACCAATAAAAAGTAGAAAAAGATGGAAATAACTACATCAGCTATAACCATTATGGTATCGCTCAAAAAACCTAACCTATAGGTATGTTGATTTTCAATTATTTGCTGAAGAGTTTGAGCCGGATTTGAAAGATCAATCAAGCCTTCACGAATAATAATACCACTATATAAGCCAGAAATGATAATGATAAGATAGAAGACTCCTGATAGTCTTGCTAAATGCTTCATGGATAGTTTCATTGCGTTTTCTTTTTGAGATTTTAATTACTGACGCAAAACTACCAGCACTCCTACCTCAATTTCATTGACTTTGGTTAAGATCGAATTTTTAGGCATAAAAAAACCCTCACACAAAATCGTGTAAGGGTTTTTGTAGGGATATCTAAATTCAATTAGAATTTCATGAATCTTTGAGTTCCTTGATCTGCAGTTTTCACAAAATACATACCCGGAGCTAAACCTTCAATATCAATTGATTGAGCTTGTTGTACACTCATTACTTTTTGTCCCAATTGGTTGTAAACTTCAGCTGTAATAGCTTTATCGAAGTTTAACGTGCTTGAAGTTGGATTAGGGTACACATTGAATTTTACTTCTTCATTCATGTATTCGCTAATTCCAATTAATGCATCACCAACTTGAATGAAACCAACAGTTCCAGTTACTTCGTAACCAACCATTAACATTTCTTTTCCATTCGGACTATCATCTGCATTGATGAATTTAATGATTTCTGGTGCTACATCTCCTGTAACTTCACCAGTAGTATCATAACTTCTGTTGTTGTAGTAATCAATGAACTGAGGAGCATAAGGATCTGTGATATCGTAAACAACAATGGCACTTTGACGCTCGAAACCAATGAATGCATAAACGTATCCATCAACCTCGCCAATAGCTACAGCTTCAGGCTCTACACCTTTATCATCACTACGATCATCAACTTCACCTTCATCTTCGTTGAATAAATCTGGTTCTTCAGTGCTTGTAGTTGTTCCAAATTGGTTTCCACTATCAAATACTAAGTTTCCATATTGATCGAAAATGGAGAATGAACGAGCTCCGTATGAATAGATTTGATCGTAATCACCATCACCATCATAATCTCCATCAGCGTAAGTTGTTTTTAAGCGACCTAAATCTTCATCTTCTTGTAAAGCTGATGCATTCGGATAAGCCGTAGGATCAAGCGTTAAGTCTTTCACACGATCTTCCTCAGAGTATCCATCAAAATCACGTGAATCTCCTTCGTTAGCTGTAACAATGTAAGTCACACCATTTACTTCGTAGCTAGCAATTCCATCAGGCATATACATACCCAAAGTTGGATGATTTGTAATGTTGATCGCGTCATCTCTATTGCTAGCATCAAAGCTATAGTCATCGCCAAATGTAACAATACCTAATACTGAGTTATCAGTGATACCAGCACCAGCTAAACCAAAGTCGTTATCATTCATTAAAGCCATTCTATTACCTGGTAACCATGAAATGCCTTCAATTTTATCAGAACTTTCATAACCAATACTAGGTAAGTTAACAACCTTAGTTTTATGAACTGGTTGAACGCCCATAGCTACTAATTGATCTGCTGTTTTGATTTCTAATGTATCGTTAGCAAAAGCCGTTAATGTATTTGTTGCACCAACTAAGTTGATTTCAAATACCATTTTCTTAGCTTGCTTAACAGTTGGTCCTTCGCTATCGCGTTCTACAACTAACATTTTGCCATTACCTGTGTAAAACGCATCACCAATTTTATCTGTTCTACTCAAGCTATAGCCTGCCTCACGGTTATTTTCTAGTATGTATACATACTCAGCCGCTGGAGAACCAGTAGAAGCATCAATCGCTAAAATGCGAATTACATCACTGTTATTTTTAGTTACGCTACTTGGGTTATACATAGGAGATTGGATAAACGCATAGATTAAATCATTATCTCCGTCATAAGCAATGGCTTCAAACCCTCTATTTGCTCTACGTTTGTTGTATACTGCAGGTAAAGTTTCATTCCCATATGTACCAGCTGGCATAGCAGTAGTTCCTAATTGAGAACATCCGTCTGGAACGTAACGATCGATTAAAACCCCAGTAGTATCAAACTTGTATATCGCAGGACGATATTCATCACACATCCAGAAATTACCGTTGTTATCACGAACAATACCTTCAAAATCACCACCAAACTCATCGTAAGGTAGAGCTGTATACTCTTCATTAGATCCATCGGTATAATCAACTGAAGTCCAAGATGTATTTGCGTCAGCATAAGTTACTGGCACTTCGTCATAACCTGGAATATTACCTTTACCAGTAATTGGTGTAGTACCATCTTGACGGAACAATAAAGTTTCATCAACTGTAGTAGTTCCGTTGGTTGTATTCAATGTGATCTTAACCATACGTCCTTGGTAATTTGGTAATTTAAATGGACGTAAGTTTTGGTTTACAGAAGGTGTCACATCAGCTTTAGCAACTGGTGATGCATTGGGTCCACGATCTGGAACTGCGTAGAATACTAAATCAGTAGCTGTACTCTGCGTTGAATCATAGAACAAACCAGAGAATCCACCCAACATTACTTCTGGTTGACCACCATCGTAAACTGGAGTACCTAAACTTGGCCAGTTAGCTGTTGTATTATTTACTGAATACATTTCAACGCTTGGAGTACCCAACATGTGGTTTTTGTAACCCAATGGTTGAATGTCTAAAATTGATTCGCTAGCTATATCAACCAATACAAACGCATTAGCCTCTTGACAAACAACATAAGCTAAAGTATCGTTGGCAGCTACAGTAATGTATTCTGGCTCTAAATCTTGAGCAACAGTTTGTTGACCATTGTTTCCAAAAATTCGAACCCCTTTGTTTTGCAATTGAGCTTTACGAGAATTGAAAGCATCGAATGTAATATGAGAAACAGATGCCGCTGAAACACCACCACTCATATCAACAATTGAAATAGAACCATCAGGATCTACCGTATAGTCATCATTTGGCTCTCCTTCGTTTGCTACTAATATCTTATCACCAGCGTGGTTAAAAGTTAGCATATCAGGTAAAGCACCAACAGTAACCTGTCCTAAATAATTTCCGGTAGTGTCAAAGAAAACCACATATCCGTTATCTGTTTTAGTATTGGCTTCAATTGCTACTGCTACCACTCCATCTTTCGTATCTACCGAGTTTGGGCCACCACCGTAAGTAGATAAGTCTACAGTAGTAATTAAAGAAGGGTTTAATGGATCGGAAACATCTAAGATTCCTAATTCATTTGTACTGCTGCTAGTAAAGAATGATCTTTTAGACGCAGCATCGTAAGCCACAGTTTCAGCAGCGTCAACATTCCCTGTGCTGTAGCTCGATAAGTGATTAATACTTTGAATCTGCTGAGAGTAAGCTCCAAAAGAAGAAGCTAAAATAGCAGACACAAAAAGGCACTTTTTTAACATAGTATGCGTGTTTGAGTTAATTTAAGCACAAAAAAAGTGTACTGCTAGCTCAAGATTTTTACCTCATTATTATGAAAAACAGCTTGAAGGTTAATTAACTCAAACAATGAGTTTAACCAGTGTTAAGAATGTTATTTTAATGAATCGCGAAATATTGGCCTGCTTTTTGAAAATGTTAGCTCATTAACTTTTCAAAACCACAAAACATGATACAGAAAATAGGTTTCTTCTCTCTACTTCTACTAGCGCTTACCTCTTGTAAAGTAAATCTTACCCAAGCTGATTTAAATGAAATTGAAAGCAGAAATGTAGATTTACACCAAGTCCAATATTACAACAAGAGCAAGATCATTCTTACCAGAACGCTTAACTCAAACGATGCAGAAATTGCTTCTGGTAAAGTGCAAATGAAGGATGGAAAACAAATTGAACGAATCAAGATAAAACGTAGAGCACCTGGTCAGCTGATAAAGCAAGAAGGCGATGATCTTTATGTTCAATTTGAAGAAGGAGCCAACAAATACTTGGTTTTTACTCCAGACAAAAACAGTTCTAAATTCACTTATACCTTAAAGATGGATTGTATTACTCAAGAAAATGCAAGTCCAGTAGCTCCTGGTACAGAAGCTACAAAATCTCCCAAACAACAATGCTTTGTGAATTACGATGGAAATAAATATCGTGTAAAATACAACTCAACTCCTCAGTTAATGATTCATAAAAAAGAACAAAACAACCGAGAAGTAAAGAAAAGAACAGTTAAAGGAATCAAGGTTGATTAACAAAAAAAAGGCGCTGAAATCAGCGCCTTTTTTATTTCGTATGAATCGTAATTAGTCCATTCTACCAATAGTAGCACGAGCTTTACGAGCCATGTGAGATTCTATATTTCCGTAGTTCGCTTTGTAATCTGCAATTGATCTGCGAATAACTTCTTTAGCATCTTCAGCACCATATACTTCTGTGATCTCAACAAATTTGTGACCTTCAGTTGCTCCTGGAATGCTTTTGTATGTCAAGAAGTAGTGTCTCAAACGCTCAATTACTTTGTGCGGAACTTCTTTGATATCTGTGTATCCACCGTAAACCAAATCGTCTTTCAATACAGCAACGATTTTATCATCAGCTTCACCATCATCAATCATACGCATACCACCAATTGGAATTGCGTTTACAAGGATATCACCGTGTGTCACTTCTCTTTCAGTCAATACGCAAATATCTAGAGGATCGCCATCACCAACGATGTTTTCACGACCTGTTCTCTCATTACATAAAGCTGCTACTTCTTTGTCGCAGTATGTTCTTGGAACAAAGCCATACAATGCTGGCATAATGTTCGAGAACTTTTGTGGACGATCAATCATCAAGTAACCCGTTTCTTTATCAACTTCATATTTAATGGTATCTGTTGGTACCACTTCAATGAAAGCCATAATTTGATCTGGTGCATTCTCACCAATATCCACTCCATGCCAAGGGTGCGATTTGTAACGCATCCCAATCTGTTTCCACAGCTCTTTTAATTTTTCTTCCATAGGTTTCTAATAAAACAACAAATCCGCTTGCCACGGCAAAAGTAGCAAGCGGAGATTCTTGTATATAAATTTAATATTAAATCTCTACAGCGCAGATGCTACAATGGTTTCAACCACCGCAGGATCTAACAACGTAGAAGTGTCTCCCAATTTGTCCGGTTCTCCTTCAGCAATTTTGCGTAAAATTCTACGCATTATCTTTCCAGAACGTGTTTTTGGCAAGCCTGGAACGAACTGAATTTTTTCCGGTTTTGCAATTTTACCAATTTCTTCCACAACAGACTCAACAATCTCAGCACGAAGTACATCTTCTTGCTCTTGTGTTTCTGGCATCGACTCACAAATTACATATGCATAAATCCCCTGTCCTTTTAACTGATGCGGATATCCTACAACAGCACTTTCTACCACATGACTGTTTAGATTGATGGCATTTTCAATTTCTGCGGTACCAAATCGGTGACCAGAAACATTGATTACATCGTCAACACGACCGATGATTCTGTACAATCCGTTTTCATCGCGCTTTGCGCCATCACCAGTAAAGTAATAGCCTTTATAGGTACTGAAATACGTTAATTTACAACGCTCATGATCGCCATAGGTTGTTCGCAACATAGATGGCCACGGATGACTGATTGCCAAATAACCTTCAACCTCATTTTCTTCAATCACCTTACCTTCTTGGTCCAATAAAACTGGCTGAACACCAGGAAGTGGAAATCCAGCATGAGCAGGACGTTGAGGTAAATGATCTCCTAATCCAGAAATCATAATTCCACCTGTTTCGGTTTGCCACCATGTATCCACAATGGGACAACGTTCTTTACCTACGTGAATGTGATACCAACGCCAAGCCTCTTCATTAATCGGCTCACCTACAGAACCCAAAACACGCAGTGAGTCTAGACTGTATGAAAGAACATGGTCTTCACCATAGCTCATTAAAGAACGAATAGCCGTTGGTGCTGTGTAAAACAAATTAACGCTGTGTTTATCGCACACTTGCCAAAATCTACCAGCATCAGGATATGTCGGAACGCCTTCAAACATCAAGGTTGTTGCACCTGATAAAAGCGGACCATAAATGATATATGAATGGCCAGTAATCCAACCTACATCGGCTGTACACCAGTACACGTCACTTTCTGCAGCTTGAAATACATTTTGAAATGAATACGCAGTATAAACCATATATCCACCGCAGGTATGCACCACACCTTTAGGTTTCCCTGTTGAACCTGAAG
>CAJWSQ010000177.1 GCA_913045895.1 uncultured Flavobacteriales bacterium
TCTTTAAATTGATCTTTGTATTTAGCACGTAAATCCATCACTGGCTTCATATCAACTTCATTGAATGTAGTTAACATAGCCGTTTCGTTTTTCACGCTCACTAAACGTTCAGCAACTTTTCTGCGAAGCATACTCATTTTCTCTCTGCGTTGTTCTCTTGAACCGCCCCAACCGGTAACGTATTCAGGAGAAACACCACCTGATAAATAAGCTTCAACATCTCCTTTAGTAATGCGGCCTCCAGAACCAGAACCAGAAACTTTTCCAGCAGGAACTTTATTTTGAGACATCATTTCTTTAGCAACAGGAGTTGCTTTCACACCATCCATATCAGCTTTCGCTGCTGGTTTAGCTTCTTCTTTTTTAGGAGCCTCAGCTTTTGGTGCTTCTTCTTTCTTTTCTTCAGCTTTTGGTTCTGCTGGAGCAGCTCCAGCATTTGGATTTTCAGCGCTAGTATCAATTTTAACAACTACTTGCCCTACTTGAACTGTTTCGCCTTCTTCTACCAAAATCTCAATAGTACCTGACTCTTCAGCAGGTAATTCAAGCGTAGCCTTATCTGAATCAATTTCAGCAATTGGCTGATCGCGTTCTACGTAATCACCGGTTTCAACTAACCATTCGGCAATTTCAACTTCTGTTATCGATTCTCCCGGACTCGGGATTTTCATTTCTAAAATCATGATTCAGAATTTTAAGCTATCTCGAAAGCTTTAGTAAGTATTTTGTCTTGTCTTTTATTAAATACCTGAGCTGAACCGGAAGCAGGGCTACCACTTTCGCTTCTAGCGATATATTTAAGATTACGATCGTAAACTCGTAGCAAGTATGTTAATGCACCCATGTTTTCAGGTTCTTCCTGAGCCCAAACAACTTCAGCATCTTTGTATTGCTTCAATACTTCGTCTAACTGATTTTGAGGGAACGGATACAACTGCTCGATACGAACGATTGCAACATTATCTTGATCTAATTCTTCGCGTCTAGCAATTAAATCGTAGTATAATTTACCAGTACAAAGAACTACGCGTTTTACTTTTTTAGCTTCAATGGTATCATCAATTACATATTGGAATGTACCAGTTGCCAACTCATCAACAGTTGAAACACATTTTGGATGACGCAACAATGATTTTGGTGTAAACACAATCATTGGTTTGCGGAAATCACGCTTCAATTGTCTGCGCAACGCGTGGTAGAAGTTTGCTGGAGTTGTACAGTTTAGAATCTGTAAGTTTCCTTCAGCAGATAGCTGTAAGAAACGCTCTAAACGTGCACTTGAGTGCTCAGCACCTTGACCTTCATATCCGTGAGGAAGCAACATTACCAAACCGTTTTGGTTGGTCCATTTATCTTCAGCCGCAGATAAGAATTGATCAATAATAATTTGAGCACCATTGAAGAAGTCACCGAACTGAGCTTCCCAAATCACTAATGATTTTGGAGATGCCAATCCGTAACCGTATTCAAACCCTAAAACTCCGTATTCACTTAATAATGAGTTGTAAATATCAAATTTACCTTGATCATCACTCAAGTTTGCAAGAGGAACATATCTTTCTTCAGAATCTTCTACTGTAACAACAGCATGTCTGTGAGAGAAAGTACCACGCTCAACATCCTGACCACTGATACGCACATTGTGACCTTCAGAAAGTAATGTAGCATAAGCCATTAACTCACCTAAAGCCCAATCTAAACGATCTTCAGAAACCATTTTCTGACGATCTTCAAATAAGCGTGTGATTTTCTTGAAGAACTTGATGTCTCCAGGTAATGTATTGGTTTTATCAGCTAACGCCAATAAAGTTTTCTTATCAAATTTAGTATCGAAGTCTTTTACCAAATCTTCAGCAGTACCTTTTCCGTATCCATCCCAAGTATGACTTAAGAAATCGGTAATTTTAGCTTTATCAATTTGCTTAGATTCTTCTAATCGCTCTTGAAGTAAATCTTTGAAATTGTTTTCCAATGATTTCAAATCAGCTTTTGTAAACACGCCTTCTTGAGCCAAGTTATCCAAATAGATATCTCTTGGATTCGGGTGTTTTGCGATTGTTTTATACAACAAAGGTTGCGTGAAACGAGGCTCATCACCTTCGTTGTGTCCATATTTACGGTAGCACAACAAATCGATGTAAACATCGCGGTTGAATTTCTGACGGAACTCCAATGCAATTTGCATGGTGTGAACCATAGCCTCAACATCATCACCATTCACGTGGAATACTGGAGATAGAGTTACCTTACCGATATCTGTACAATAAGTACTAGATCTACCGTCAATATAATTTGTTGTAAAACCAATTTGGTTGTTGATTACAATGTGAATTGTACCACCAGTTCTGTAGCCTTTTAACTGCGACATCTGAGCTGTTTCATAAACAACACCTTGTGCAGCAATGGCAGCATCACCGTGAATTAATACAGGTACAATTTTATTTTCATCACCCAAGTAGTGATCAATTTTTGAACGGCTAATACCTTCAACAACCGGATCTACTGCCTCTAAGTGAGAAGGATTTGGCGATAAGGTTAGGTGAACCTTTTTACCCGACTTGGTTACCACATCTGCAGATGAACCCAAGTGGTATTTTACATCGCCATCAAAAAACTCCTCTTCGTATTCCTTGCTTTGGAATTCGCTGAAGATTTGCTCATATGTTTTCTTGAAGATATTAGCTAACACGTTCAAACGACCGCGGTGTGCCATACCTACAACTACTTCTTCTAAACCTAATTCGGCTCCTTTTTCAACTAAAGCATCTAATGCTGGAATAATGGCTTCGCCACCTTCAAGTGAGAAACGTTTCTGACCAACGAACTTGGTGTGCAAAAAGCTTTCGAAAACAACTGCTTCATTTAATTTTTCTAAGATGCGAACTTTCTCATCTTTTGAAAATGAAGGCGTGTTTTTATCTTTTTCAACGCGCTCAATTAACCATTTCAATTGAGATGGTTTTCGATTGTACACGTATTCAACACCTACGCTATGACAATAAGCAGTTTCTAAAAAGCTGATGATGTCTTTCAACTTAGCAGCGCCAAGTCCTAATTCATTACCTGCTTGAAAGGTTTTTTCTAGGTCTTCTTCTTTTAACCCGAAGTACTCCAGCGAAATCGTGTCCAAGTATTGTCTTCTGGCACGAACTGGATTTGTTTTGGTGAAAAGGTGTCCACGCGTACGGTATCCTTCGATCAATTCTTTGACCTTGAATTCCTTTTCAAAGTTTTCAGGAATTGCTCCTCCATCATTGTCTTCATAAGAAGCCTTTGAGAATTCAAATCCTTGAAAGAATTTCTGCCATTCATGATCAACAGATTCAGGGTCTTTTTGATACTGTTGATACAGATCTTCTATCGCGTTTACGTCTCCGTTTCCCAGGTACGAAAATTTATCCATTATTGATTTATGCTGTGAAAGAATACAAATCTACAATTTTATGATATTGACAAATAATCTTAACGAAACTTTTAAACATCGTATGAATCATAGCTATCCAACTGATTATCAACGATTAAACCGATTTCTTAAATTGATCTTTTGAATTTCTCGCTCAACAATCAATTCAATTAAGACTTTTGCCGTGTCAGATTCGGAAACACTTAATCGGCTCGAAACCTTTCTTTCTGAAATATCAATTCGATACAAAATGTTCAGCAAAGCGGGAAAATCGCTTTCTATAAACTCTTGTGTTTTAGAATATAATAGATTGAAAAACTGAACTGGCTCAACGCCAAAATCATCAATAGGATATCCTTGCAAAGCAAAATCCTTTTTGATTTGTTGTATCAGTGAAGGAATGATATTTTCCTGATCAACAGGTACGGGTACTGATTTATATTTCGTGATGGATTCCATCTGAATCAGAAAACAAATTAATAGAATTTTATGCAAGTAATTATAACAGGAGGCACAGGATTAATAGGACAAAAGTTAACTAAACTTCTTCAGTCGGAAGGACACGAAGTTGCCTGGCTTTCAAGAAGCAGTAAATCAAGTAGTTCAGTCAAAATTTTTCAATGGGATATTGATGCCGAAAAAATTGATGCCGAAGCATTTAAATGGGCTGATGCATGTATTCATCTAGCTGGAGCTGGCGTAGCAGAAAAAAGGTGGACCGATGAGCGCAAGAAAGTAATCCTTGAAAGTAGAGTTAAAAGCACGCAATTGCTTTACAAGCATTTAAAAGAAAACAACATTCAACTGAAGAGTTTTATTGGAGCTAGTGCCACAGGCTATTATGGATCAATAACTTCTGATTCGGTTAAAACTTTGATGGATGAACCAGGAAATGATTTTTTAGCCGATGTAACGGTAGCCTGGGAAGAGGAAGTACAAAAAATCTCATCGCTCAATATTCCAACAACCTGGATTAGAACGGGTATTGTATTAAGCAAAGAAGGTGGCGCATTGAAAGAAATGGCTAAACCTCCTGTTTTAGCTCCTCTAGGAACTGGAAACCAATGGATGCCGTGGATTCATATAGATGACATCTGCAGAATGTATTTAGATGTTTTAGAATCAAACCCAGGAGGTCCGTTAAATGGTGTAGCTCCGAATCCTGTAACTAATGAAGTATTTACAAAAGCACTAGCAAAAACAACTGGAAAACTATATGTTCCAGTTCCTGCTCCGAAATTTGTTTTGAAATTGGCTTTGGGTGAAATGTCGGTTGTTTTAACTGAAGGAGTTCGGGTTGAAGCAAATAAAAACTTCAATTATAAATTCCCGCAATTGGATCAAGCGCTAGCAGATTTGTATCAATAATCTCGGTCCATTAACCAAGAGGCAAAATCTAAAAACAATTGTTTTTTATCTGGAGAAAGTGAAGTTTCATCAAGCTCTTTCAGAGCACTTTGATAAAAATCTTGAATGACTTTTTCGGCAGCTTCTTTAGCTCCTGTCATATTAAAGATTGCAGTCACTTCGGTTACTTTTTCTGATGAAGAATCAGTTGTAGCTAACCACCTACGCAATTGTGTAGCCTCATTTCCTGATGCCGTTTTGATGGCATGTAACATCAGTAAGGTTTTCTTGTTGGCTAAAATATCGCCACCAACTTGTTTACCAACTTTTTCAGGGTCGCCATACACATCTAACATATCATCTTTTATCTGAAAGGCAATTCCCATTTGAACGCCATAGTTGTATAAATGATGTTGATCCGATTCACTCGCTCCAGAAACAATAGCTCCCAATTGAAGTGCTGCACCCAATAGAACAGATGTTTTCAATCGAATCATTTCGATGTAATCGCTTTCAGAAACATCATCTCGATCTTCAAAATTGACATCTAACTGCTGACCTTCACAAACCTCTAAAGCTGTTTGATTGAAGACTTTTAAAAGTGATGCTAAATCTCCTTTTTCTTGAGAGGCTAAAATTTGATAGGCTTTCACTAACATGGCGTCACCTGAGAGAATCCCTCGGTTCACATCCCATTTGTGATGCACCGTTTCTTTCCCTCTTCGCAAAGGAGCTTCATCCATGATATCATCATGAACTAGAGTGAAATTATGGAATACTTCTACAGATAATGCTGCTGGAATAGCATCTTGCCAATTACCAAAAGCATCAGCAGCCATGAGAGTTAAGACAGGTCTTAATCGTTTACCTCCTAATTGTAGAATGTAACGAATGGGTTCATAAAGCTCATCTGGATTTCCTTGAATTGGAAGTTTTTCAATTTCTATTAAAATGGCTTTTTGAAAGACCTGAATAGCTTGCATATGTTATTTAATCAAACTCAATAAATAGTTGCCGTAACCACTTTTTACTAATGGTTCAGCTATTTTCTCTAATTGCTCTGCATTGATGTAACCCATACGATAAGCTAGCTCTTCAATACATCCAATTTTTAAACCTTGACGTTCTTCAATTACCTGAACAAAACTTCCTGCTTGCATAAGCGAAGCATGTGTACCAGTATCTAACCAAGCTGTACCTCTATCAAACACTTGAACATTCAGTTTTCCTTGCTCTAAATAGTATTTGTTAACGTCTGTAATTTCATATTCGCCACGAGCACTGGGTTGGATGTTTTTAGCCACATCAACTACCGAATTGTCGTAGTAATACAAACCTGGAACAGCGTAATTGCTTTTAGGTTGTTTCGGTTTTTCTTCGATTGAAATGGCTTTTTTGTTCTCGTCAAATTCAACCACACCATACCTTTCAGGATCTGAAACGTGATATGCGAATACTATACCTCCATCTGGGTTATTACACTCTTGTAATTTAGTTGAAAGCTTTGATGCGTAGAATATATTATCACCTAAAATCAAAGAGACTTTATCGTTTCCAATGAACTCTTCACCCAAAACAAAAGCTTGAGCCAAACCATTGGGAACCTCTTGAACTTGATAACTAAAATTACACCCAATGCGAGAACCATCTCCCAACAAATGTTGGAAATGAGGTAAATCATGTGGTGTGGATATGATTAAAATATCTCTAATTCCACTCATCAATAAAACAGAGAGCGGATAGTAAATCATGGGTTTATCGTAAACAGGCATCAACTGCTTGCTCATTGCTAAAGTTAACGGATACAATCT
>CAJWSQ010000178.1 GCA_913045895.1 uncultured Flavobacteriales bacterium
AAAGAAATCGAAGATTAGATCCAAGATGTCCACAATAACATCGACAGCAAGTAGACTAAAATTGAGAAAGAAATCAGAATCGAGCCTAAAGACTGGATGCCAGACGATTATCGTAAAACGTTAATCCGTCAAATTGCACAGCACGCTCACTCAGAAATCGTAGGTATGTTACCTGAGGCAAACTGGGTAACTCGTGCTCCAAGCTTAAAGCGTAAAGCCATTGCGTTGGCAAAAATTCAAGATGAAGCCGGACACGGTTTGTACTTGTACAGTGCTTGTGAAACTTTAGGCGTAGATCGCGATGATTTATTAGAAGAATTACACAGCGGTAAAGCAAAATATTCATCAATCTTCAACTACCCAACTTTAACATGGGCCGATATGGGCGCTGTTGGTTGGTTAGTAGATGGTGCAGCAATTATGAACCAAGTTCCTTTGTGTCGTACATCTTACGGCCCTTACGGTAGAGCAATGGTTCGTGTTTGTAAAGAAGAATCATTCCACCAACGTCAGGGTTACGATACGCTTTTGGCATTGGTAAGAGGTTCTGAAGAGCAAAAGAAAATGGCTCAAGATGCATTGAATCGTTGGTGGTGGCCATCATTAATGATGTTTGGTCCAGCTGATGCAGATTCAAAACACACAGCTCAATCAATGGCTTGGAAAATTAAAAGATTCACCAATGATGAGTTGCGCCAAAAATTTGTGGATGCTACTGTACCACAAGCAGAATTGTTAGGATTAACTATTCCAGATCCAGATCTAAAATGGAACGAAGAACGTGGCCATTATGATTTTGGTGAAATCAACTGGGATGAGTTCTACAATGTAATTAAAGGTAACGGAGCTTGTAACAAGCAACGTGTCCATGATCGTAAAGCAGCATGGGATAATGGTGCTTGGGTTCGCGAAGCAGCAACTGCTTACCAAGAAAAGAAAAGTAAATCAAACAATACTGTAGCAGCTTAATCCATCTGATTAAGTTCAACATAAAAAACATTAAGAGTTATGAAAAAGTGGCCTTTATGGGAGGTTTTTGTGAGAAGCAAAGCCGGAATCAATCATAAACATGTAGGTAGCCTTAGAGCTGCAGATGCTGAAATGGCATTAAACAATGCAAGAGACGTATACACTCGCAGAAACGAAGGTGTAAGTATTTGGGTAGTTGAATCTAAAGATATTGTAGCTTCAGATCCAGATATCGCTGATTCTTTCTATGAACCAGCTGCGTCAAAAGTGTACAGACATCCAACTTTTTATGATCTACCTGATGAGGTAAAACACATGTAATTTATGGAAAACCAATTATTCAATTATATCATTCAACATGCCGATAACTGCTTGATCTTATCACACCGTTTAAGCGAGTGGTGTGGTCATGGTCCAGTATTAGAGCAAGACATTGCAATGACCAATATCTCTTTAGATTTATTGGGTCAGGCTCGTATGCTTTATGATTATGCGGCTAAAGTGCAGGGCGAAGGCAAAACAGAAGATGATTTAGCTTACTTGCGTGATGCATGGGATTTCAAAAATGTACAGTTGGTTGAAATGCCAAACGGAGATTTTGGTCAAACCATTATGCGTCAATTCTTGTTTGATACATTCAATGTTACTTTCTACAGAGAGTTAATGGAAGTTTCAAATGATGCAGAATTGATTGCCATTGCAGATAAATCATTAAAAGAAGCTCAATACCATTTAAAATGGAGTTCTGAGTGGATGTTGCGTTTAGGTCAAGGTACTGAAGAAAGTCATACTCGTTTGCAAAATGCTGCAAACTTATTGATGCCTTATGCTAATGAAGTGGTTATTCCTTCTGAAGCCGATAAAGTAGCTGCTGAAACGGGTTACGGTGTTGATTTAAACAACGTAAAAGCTGAACGCGATCAATTAATCAAAGAGGTTATCACAGAATGTGAGTTAGATGCATCGTTAGATGGATTTAGTCACACCGGAGGTAAAACCGGAACTCACACAGAGCATTTAGGATATGTTTTAGCAGAGATGCAATTCTTGCAAAGAGCTTATCCTGGATTGGAGTGGTAATCTGAAAATCAAAACAAAATGGAATTCAATAAGTTAGAAATAGAAAATTTACTGGAGCAGGTAACTGATCCGGAAATTCCGGTAATTTCTATCCGAGACTTGGGAATTCTGCGAGACGTAAAAGTCGATAACAATCAGGTGGAGGTAGATATCACCCCAACTTATACGGGGTGCCCTGCCATGAGCGTGATTAAACAGGATATTTCTCAAGTTTTGAATGATGCCGGGGTTGAAAATGTTGCCGTTAATTTGGTCATTAAACCGGCTTGGACAACTGATTGGATGACCGAAGACGGCAAACGAAAGTTGCGTGAATACGGCATTGCTCCACCAGATCCGAGTAGTAAAGTAGTTCCATGCCCTAGGTGTGGTTCTGAGCACACGGAATTGGTGAGCTTGTTTGGTTCAACAGCTTGCAAATCATTGTATAAATGCCTTGATTGCAAAGAACCGTTTGATCATTTCAAATGCCATTAAAAGCAAAAACTAAATGACACTAGACATAACCCAAAAAGGTAATTTGGGAATCATCCGTTTCAACAGACCTGAAGCATACAACAGCTTTAACCGCGAGTTGGCTTTATCGTTAATTGAAACGCTTGAGAAATTTAACCAAGATGCTTCAGTTAGAGCGGTATTGCTAACCGGAAACGGTAAAGCTTTTTGTGCTGGTCAAGATCTAAAAGAAGCAGTTGAAGACAACGGAATTACCGTTGAGCGCATGGTTGAGGAACATTACAATCCAGTTGTGAAATTGATTCGCGAATTGGATAAACCAGTAATTGCAGCCGTTAACGGTGTTGCAGCTGGGGCAGGAGCAAATATTGCTTTTGCTTGTGATGTTACTGTAGCAACAAAATCAGCGTCTTTTATTCAAGCATTCAGTAAAATCGGATTGGTTCCTGATAGCGGTGGTACATTTACTTTACCTCGTTTAATCGGTTTCCAAAAAGCTTCTGCTTTAATGATGTTAGCCGACAATATTTCTGCAACTGAAGCAGAGCAATTAGGCTTGATCTACAAAGTGTTTGAAGATGAAACTTTTGCTGAAGAAGCTGAAAAGATTGCAGTAAAACTTTCGAACATGCCAACCAAAGGGTTAGCGTACACGAAAAAGCTACTTAACTTATCGTTCACCAACGATTTGAATGCGCAATTGCAGCAAGAAAAAGAATACCAAGCTTTAGCATCGGCTACTTATGATTCTCAAGAAGGAATCAACGCCTTTTTAGAAAAGCGTAAACCTGAATTTAAAGGAGAATAATATGCCGAAGTTAAGTGTAATTGGAGCTGGAACCATGGGTTCTGGAATTGCTCAAGTTGCCGCTACTGCTGGTTGGGATGTTGTCATTAACGATACCAATCAAGCTGTTTTAGATAAAGCCACGGCTTCATTGCAAAAAGTAATGAACCGATTGGTTGAAAAAGGAAAGTACAGCCGCGAAGATGCCGATGCAATCATTGGAAGAATTGATTATACAACAGATGTAGCTAAATTCGAAAACAGTGATTTAGTAATCGAAGCCATCATTGAAAACTTAGAAATCAAGCAAAAGGTTTTCAAAACCGTTGAGGCTAATGTACGTCCTGATACGATTATCGCATCAAACACATCATCGCTTTCAATGGCGTCTATTGGCGCTTCATTAGAAGATCCAACTCGTTTTATCGGAATTCACTTTTTCAATCCGGCTCCTTTGATGCCGTTGGTTGAAATTATTCCAGCAGTTCAAACTGCAGATGAAACGGTATCACAAGCCAAAGCGTGGATCGACTCATGGAAAAAAGTAAGTGTACTTGCTAAAGACACTCCAGGATTTATCGTGAATCGCGTTGCTCGTCCGTTCTACGGTGAGGCGTTACGCATTTATGAAGAAGGTGTTGCCGACATGCCAACGATTGATTGGGCCATGAAAGCACTTGGAGGTTTTAGAATGGGGCCATTTGAATTGATGGACTTCATTGGTAATGATGTGAATTATACCGTTACTGAAACGGTTTTCCAATCGTTTTTCTGCGATCCAAGATACAAGCCTTCATTCACGCAAAAACGTATGGCTGAGGCAGGATATTTAGGTCGCAAAACTGGGCGAGGATTTTACAATTACGCTGAGGGAGCAGTTAACCCACTTCCTGAGAAAGTTGAATCGCACGGTAGAGCTATTTTGAATCGTGTTTTGGTGATGTTGATTAATGAAGCAGCCGATGCTTTATTCTTGAATATTGCCAGCAGAGAAGATATCGATTTAGCTATGACAAACGGAGTGAATTATCCTAAAGGATTGCTTCGTTGGGCGGATGAAATTGGAATTGCTGAGGTGGTTAAAGCCTTAGATGATTTATACAATGAGTATCACGAAGACAGATACCGTTGTAGTCCGCTCCTTCGCAGAATGTTGAAAAACAATCAAACCTTTTATTAAGGAGTCCAATCATGACCAAAGTCGAGAAAATCGTTGCGCAAATGCTCGAAAAAGATACTTACAGCCAATGGCTTGGAGTAGAAGTAGTAGAGTTGCGTGAAGGATTTGCCCAAATCAAAATGACAGTGAGAGAAGAAATGCTCAATGGCATGGGAATCATGCACGGAGGGGTTTCATTCTCATTAGCCGACAGTGCTTTTGCATTTGCCAGCAATTCACACGGTCAAAAAGCTGTTTCAATCGAAACATCAATCAATCATACTAAAGCTGTTTTTCTTAACGATGAGATAGTAGCTACTGCAGAAGTTGAAACAATTTCTAGAAGCGTTGGCTTCTACATTGTTCGTGTAACTCGTGGCGAAGAACTTGTTGGCTTGTTTAAGGGAGTTGTCTTCCGCAAGCAAGAAGAATGGGATGTATAAAAACCGAATCAATCAATGAAACAAACTCATTTAAATAATAAAGTATATTTTGATAATGGAACCATTTCAATCAGTGAACATGCAAACACATCCGTGTTACACTTTCATGCAGCGGATGACTTAATGCATTAAGAAGGAAGAAATGTCTACTCGCATGTGCTTCGAAGAAATTGATGACTTCTACGAGTGCAAGACCAGAAGAAAACACAGAGCCTTCTACAACTACTTGAAGACTGAGTCTAATAAAATGGAAATGTACTCGCTGCCAGAGTACGATCTCGATTCAGACAGCTTTAAGGATGGACCTTTGCCTTAGAATGTTGATTCATATTTCTCCAAGCCCGTAGAGAAGAGGGGTTACTACAACTGAATAACAAATCAACCAAAATTAGCGAAAAGCAAACCAATATTTAAAACCTATTTAAACTTTAAACAAATGAAATAAGCTAAATAAATGTTGATATCAAATTGATCGTGGCAACATAGATGCTTTTTAAGTCGCTCTCAGCCTTCATTAATTTAAAACAAACACTTATCCATTTCAATTTTCCATTAATTTAGATTATGAATTAAAGTTTGGTCGATAATTGATATTAAAGTTGTGCACACAGTTATCTATTAATGCCACAGCGTATTTGTCTCACTTAATGACGCCATCTGCTCTCTGCCAGTCGAATTTTTGTCCTGTGACAGGGGTGGCTCTTCTCATTCTCTTCATGATGAGTTGCTCTAATTTGGTATACATATCTTCGAGCTCCAATTGGTACTATTACAAAATAAAAACGGTTGGAATTGCATGAGTTTATAAACACTGTACTTACTTTGTTCTCAACTGCCCCAATAGATTTGATCACATCCGCAGCGCTTGATGTGTTTGAGCAAGCAATGCTATCAAAGGATTTGTCGAGGTTGAACTGCATATTTCCCATTTCAAAATAATGGCATCTGATTTTTAAATCTCCGGACATGACTCCATTTTTGACTGCGAAGGTGGTGAGCCACTCGCCCGACCAAAAAGCATCAAGCTTGTAGTTATGGCAACTAATTTCAATGGTTTATTCGTTTTCATCATCGCCCTGAGTCACTTAGAACAAAGCCTTGTCTTTGCGGTAATGCTCACTAATATATGTGGTCATTGACTGAACCAAATCCTCCCTAAATTGGCATGTATTTTTCTCTTGTGGCTATTCTAAGACTGAGGAAGCCTGTGTAATTGGATCGAACGAGAAACTCTTCTTTAGAACGTCATCGTAGTAGTGGAACCAGTCGATTGGGTTAGACTCTTCTCCAGTGGCTATACATCCCTGGGAAGTGACCATGGCAGCGGATCCGTCCGGCAACATTATGTGATATTTATGAGCTTCATACCAACTCTTTAAAGCTTTCATTATTTAGTCCGATTGATTGAGAAGCTCGGGGGATCCAATCAGAGTATGCAAATGTTGCAATACATCCTGGATCTCGCCGGCAGGAGCTTGTTTTATTAAATATTTCACTGCCTTCACTTATGTGTCGTCCATTTTATATATCAAAGATATTATTAATTATGCAAAAGAATTGTCTAAGTAAAATCAAAGATTACTTCCAAGTTGCAAAAAAAATGAATGTGATGTTTTGTTTCAAAACTTTTCAATATTTCATTACATTGGGGTTTTGGGGTTTTGGGG
>CAJWSQ010000179.1 GCA_913045895.1 uncultured Flavobacteriales bacterium
ACCTGTAATATTCATATCTTTGCAGCACTTTTTTAAGAATCAAGCAGAAAGCTCAATCAACATGGAAAAAACGTTGAATTACAAAGTAAGAGATATTTCTCTCGCAGACTGGGGAAGAAAAGAAATAGAATTAGCTGAAGCAGAAATGCCAGGATTAATGGCTTTGCGTGAAGAGTATGGTGCATCAAAACCATTAAAAGGTTCACGTATTGCTGGTTGTTTACATATGACAATCCAAACGGCTGTATTAATTGAAACTCTTGTTGAGTTAGGTGCTGAAGTTACTTGGTCTAGTTGTAACATCTTCTCTACTCAAGATCATGCTGCTGCTGCAATTGCTGCTGCTGGCATTCCTGTATTTGCATGGAAAGGCATGAACGAAGAAGAGTTTGACTGGTGTATCGAGCAAACATTATTTGCATTTGAAGGTGGTCAGCCACTAAACATGATCTTAGATGATGGTGGTGACTTAACAAATATGGTATTGGATCGTTTTCCTGAATTAGTAGACAATATCAAAGGTTTATCTGAAGAAACAACAACAGGTGTTCACAGATTATACGAGCGTCAGAAAAAAGGAACGCTTCCGATGCCTGCAATCAACGTAAATGATTCGGTAACTAAATCTAAATTCGATAACAAATACGGTTGTAAAGAATCTGCAGTAGATGCCATTCGTAGAGCAACTGATGTTATGATGGCAGGTAAAGTAGCTGTTGTTTGTGGATACGGTGATGTTGGTAAAGGAACAGCTGCTTCATTAAGAGGCGCTGGATGTAGAGTTGTTGTAACTGAAATCGATCCAATTTGTGCGCTTCAAGCAGCAATGGACGGATTTGAAGTTAAGAAGTTAGAAAACGCATTAGATCGTGCTGACATTGTTATTACAGCAACTGGTAATAAAGACATCGTAGCTGAAAAACATTTCCGTGCAATGAAAGATAAAGCTATCGTTTGCAACATCGGTCACTTCGATAACGAAATCGATATGGCTTGGTTAAACGGTGCATATGGAAATACAAAAGTGGAGATCAAACCTCAAGTTGATAAATACACTATTGATGGAAATGACATCATTGTATTAGCTGAAGGTCGTTTAGTAAACTTGGGTTGCGCAACAGGTCACCCATCATTTGTAATGAGTAACTCGTTTACAAACCAAACATTAGCTCAAATTGAACTTTGGACAAACAGTGCTGCATATAAAAATGAGGTGTACACACTTCCTAAGCACTTAGATGAAAAAGTTGCTGAATTGCACTTGGCTAAAATTGGTGTTGAATTGGAAGAATTATCTCCAGAGCAAGCAGCTTACATTGGAGTTGAAGTCAAAGGTCCTTTCAAACCAGATTACTACAGATATTAATAGAATATCTCACACATAAATTCAAAAGCCTGATTGAACATTCAATCAGGCTTTTTTTTAGTTATATACTCGAAGTACACCGTTGGTGTAGTTTGTTCGATATTGCCTTAACGGATAGGCTGCGGGACCTTGTACCACACTCCCATCGTAAAGTGAAAAGCGAGATCCGCTACAAGGATCAACCATGTAAATCGCTGAAGAATCAACTTCAACTGCACAATAATCTTCTGGTCTGTAAGTAGAATGTCTATCAAATGCTAAAAATTGATTCACATCAGAACGAAATACAATAATTCCCATAGAGCCACCGTCATAGTATTCATATCCTCCTATTGCTTGCAAGGCAAAATTCGAAGGAAGTGTCACGTATATCGATAAGCTAACTGGTACGTTTGGAATACCTGAACTCTCTTCATTTTTAGTACATTTGGTACTAGTGAAAACAAAAAGAGTAACTAAAATTAATTTGAACCAATTTTTCATCATCACTGCAAAGTAAGTTTAAACGTATGAACTTAAGAGCAATTGTTGTTTTTGTATTTTTATTAACGGTTGGAGGAACTTTTACTTCAGTAGCTCAAACTAAATCGAGTCATAAAAGCGCTCAAAAGAAACGAGAGGCTGCTGAGGAAAAGAAAGTAGAACAAAAAGAAGCTCAAGAAAAAGCTATAGAGCAAGGAAGAAAACACCAACTTGAAATTCAAGACAAGAAGACTAGAAAACGCATGAAGAAATCTAAAAAGAAAGCCTTGCGTCACAGAGCAAATAAAAGAGGCAATTGGTTTAGAAGAACATTTTACAAATAATGGATTCTGGAGATTTTATATATATCGCTTTTTTGGTCATAAGTATGCTTTTTGGCCTTTTTGGCAAGAAGAAGAAAAAAGGTCAAAAGGATAAACCCAAATTTGACTTTGATTTGGAAGAGATGTTAAAGAAGCAATTCAACATTGAATCTGATCCTATTGCTCAATCTTCAGAAGAGTTCGAGCACATTAATTACTCGAAGCCAGAGCCAGTTGTTGCAAAAAATACGCAAACACCTAGGAAGCCTACAGTAAAACAGCATAAACCTATTCACAAAACCAGTAAAAACTTAGAAGTTCAAACCATAGGCGATGACAATGAACTCTACGATTCTGATTTTGAATTTGACGCTAAGCAGGCTATCATCTACAGCGAGATATTAAAACGCCCCGAATACTAACATTGAACTTACTAATCAGATTCAGATCACTTTTTGCACTTATAGTGCTTATTCTGCTAAGCTCAATTGCTTCTGCACAATCTTATTTTTTTAAAGAGTACAATGTAAGTGATGGACTCCCATTTGTTCAGGTAAGTACAATTTGCCAAGATGAAAAAGGGTATCTATGGACAGGTGGATATGGAGGCTTGAGTAAATTTGATGGAAACGTCTTCAACAATTTCAATAAAGAAGACGGACTTTCAAGCACGCTTATCAACACCATACACCTCGATTCTGAAAAAAGGCTGTGGATTGGCACTTCCAAAGGTTTAAATTTCAAACAAAATGATTCAATCCACACATTCACACCTTTGTTCGATCATTCGATATCTTTAATAAGTTCCGATTCAGATCAGGTATACATCGCTTCAAAAAACAGCATCTACACTATCAGTGATTTAAAAATTGCAGACACGCTAATTCTACCTGAAGAAAGATCAATCCACACCTTATTAATCAAGAACGATACCCTTTGGATTGGAACCAACAACGGACTTTACTTTTCAACGGGGAAATCTCAATTAGATTCATTAGTTGTATACAATGGAATCAATATCCAATGCCTATATCAAGACAAAGACACCATGTATGTTGGGCATTCAAGAGGTTTTTGCAAAATCTCACCTTCCGACACTGTTTTTCACAACTATAAATCGGGATTAATTGGATCTGGAGTGAGTGCCATTTACCGCATTGATGATGGTGCTATTTGGCTTGCTACCGAATTTGGTATCAATGAATATGACAACAATCGATTTAAGCTAATAAATGTTGGAGAAAATCGAGGTAGTAATCGAATCATTCATTTTTATCGAGATCGAGAAGATAACATTTGGATATGCACCATGTATGGACTATACAAAACCAGTGGTAATGCCTTTAAGAACTACAGTTTTGCTGATGGATTAATGTCGAGTTTCATTTTTCAAATTCAAAAAGACAAACAAAACAACCTGTGGATTGGTACCCGAAATGATGGTATATATAAATACAATGAAGAATCTTTCTATCACTACAACACCAATCATGGTTTGTTAAGCAACTCTGCGAAAGCTGTAATGCCAATCGGAGATAGTGTATTTGTAGGAACAAATAAAGGATTGAGCATTTTTTACAAGAACAAATTCAAAAATCACAAAGTCATAGATGATATATCCATCTCACCAACTAATGTTATTTATCAAAGCTCCGATAATTACATATGGTTAGGTTCAAACGATCATCTATTAAAACTGAAAAAAAACGGTGATTTAGATGTAGTTAAAGATATTTCTGTAGAAGGTCAGGTTTGGGCCATCTATGAAGACAAACACAAAACCATCTGGATAGGTACATACCAAGGAGGATTGTACCGTATTGCTGGCGATTCCATTGAGTACGTCAATCCATTATGGGGAATTGACAACGATAATGTCTTAGGAATTACAGAAGACGGTGATGGTAATATTTGGTTTGCAACATTTGAAGGCATCCTAAAATGGAATCGAAAAACAAATACAATCCAATCTTTCAATACAAAACACGGCCTTAACTCATACCTTATATACACCATTGTTTATGACTCTACTAAAAACAAGATATGGGCTGGTACAAACCAAGGAATAACTGAAGTGGATTTAAATGGAGATTCTAAATATCCTACTATTATAAACCTTGGTAGAAATGATGGCTTTACTGGAGTTGAATGCAACACACATGGAACGTACCTAGATTCAAACGGAGTAATTTGGTTTGGAACTGTTAATGGACTGATTTCATTTGACCAATCAAACTATAGAAACAACGATGAGCCCAACTTACTACACATCAATAAAACAAGTATCTATTACAAAGACACGCTTTTAAAAAACAATGCCGTTTTACCCTACTTCCAAAATAACATCAGTTTTGATTATATAGGCCTTTGTCTTTCAAATCCATCAAAAGTTAGATATCAATACAGGTTAGTTGGATCTAGTAATGAATGGACCCCACCTATAACAGAATCAAAGGCTGTTTTTTCGAGCCTAGAACCAGGGAAATACATCTTTCAGGTTAAGAGTATGAACAACTCTGGTATTTGGAACTCCACTCCAACAGAGTTTGCATTCACTATTTCTCCTCCTTATTGGCAAACCTGGTGGTTTAGAATAACACTTGCAGGAAGTATTATTGCTTTGGTAAGCTTCATTTTTTATTACAGAGTACAACAACTCAAGAATAAAAATGAACTTGCTAGAAGGTTTGATCAAATGAAACTCCAAGCCTTAAGAGCTCAAATGAACCCCCACTTCTTATTCAACTCACTAAATAGTATTCAGCACTTTATTAATAGTAATGAGAAAAGAGAAGCCAACAGATACCTGAGCAAATTTGCAAAACTCATGCGGCTAACCCTTGATAACTCTAAAAAACAGGGGGTTAGTATCTTTGATGAGATTAATGCACTAGAACTTTACTTAGAGCTTGAAAAATTGAGATTCGAAGATAAATTCAGCTTTGAAATTCATGTTGATTCGAACATCGATCAAGAAACTACTTACATACCGTCAATGCTTATACAACCATTTATTGAAAACTCAGTTATTCACGGTTTTAATCAAATAAAGTATAAAGGAAAGATAACTGTAGTTATTGAAAAAGCCGAAGAACATATCATATGCAGTATCAATGACAACGGCATAGGTAGAAAGGCTTCTATGATTAAACAAAGTCAGTCTGTATTAAAAAAGGGACACGAATCTGCCGGGCTCACCCTAACCACAGAGCGATTAAATACGTTTAATGAATACTACAAGGAGCAACTTAAAGTTGACATATCTGACCTGACAAATGAATCTGGTGAACCACAAGGAACTTCAGTGGTTTTAATGATTCCTATTATTAACCTATTTAAACTCAATTAGCCATGGACAAAAAAGCCATAATTGTTGACGATGAGGTTAAAGCTCAGAAAAACTTATCTAGTTTAATTGAAGAGTTTGCTCCTGAAATTAAAATTTTAGGTACTGCCTCAACAGTAAAAGAAGCTATTCAGCTAATCGATGAAATTCAGCCTGATGTTGTTTTTCTAGATGTTGAAATGGATGGAGAGTCTGGTTTCGACTTGCTTGAGAGTATTGATCATCCTGAATTTGACGTTGTTTTTGTTACAGCACATGATGAATATGCAATCAAAGCATTTAAATATGCAGCAACAGATTACCTTTTGAAACCGATAGATATTGAAGAGCTTGAAAACTGCGCTTCTAACCTATCACTCAAAAGATCAAATAATGATCGTGAAGCTCAACAAAGGTTATTGTTAGATAACATCAAGAAACAGCAAGACTCTTTTTCTAAGATAGTACTTCCAACCCTCGAGAATCTTCTTTTTGTTGAATCCAAGGAGATAATAAGATGTGAGTCAACTGATAACTATACTCATGTATACCTAAACACAGGAAAGAAAATCTTAGTGAGTAAGAACATTAAACATTTTGAGGAGGTTTTAGAGCCACTCGGCTTTTATAGAATTCACCGTTCTCACTTGGTAAACCTAAATTACATAGTTGAATACTACCGTGGTGAAGGTGGATATGTCATCATGAAAGATGAATCAAGTATCCCTGTTTCGAGAAGAAAAAAAGTTCCTTTCTTGGATAGGATTCAAACATTGTAGCCAAAATCATTTGTCACATTTTATTATGTTCGCAACCGTTTTGCAATAAAAACATACCACTTGCTCATCAAGCGTTGTTAAATCATGTTAATATTAAGACCTTCGATTTCATGTTTGAGAGCAACTTTCAACCATTACCAAACCATTAGCTAATCATTAACGTGAAGCTAAGCGCATACTATAAAAGTTGGTTAAAAATAGACAAGTATTCCAGTGTTTATAAGACTTTCAGTAATTCACTGAAATTTGG
>CAJWSQ010000180.1 GCA_913045895.1 uncultured Flavobacteriales bacterium
AAAATTCTGACTTTCGATATAGAAGATTGGTTTCATGTCCTCGATAATTCTGAGACTTCGATGCCTAATGATTGGTCAAAATTCCCGTCCAGAATTGAGTCAGGAGTGGATCGCATTTTGCATTTATTGGATGACACAGGACAATCTGCCACTTTTTTTTGTTTAGGTTGGGTTGCAAGGAGATATCCTGAAATTATCCAACTTATTTCATCAGCGGGTCATGAAATTGGAAGTCACAGTGTTGGCCACTTCCCAGACTTTTACAGCACAAGTAGTTTCCCAATGGGAGCTCCGACAACTGATACTGCAAACTACAATGCTCACTATTCTTACGCTACAGAAACCTCAACTGGTGGAACAGTATTTGGCGAAATGGGAATCTCTCAGTGGTTATTAGAACAAGACTTTGGTGTTCCCGTTCGAATTTTTAGAAGTGGTCACTTGTCGTTTAATAAATATCAATCTAATGTGCTCGATTCTTTGGGTTACGAGTTTGATTCATCTATCAGTGCAAACGACTGTTTACAGAGTTTTCCTTACATCATGAAAAAGGACCAGAAATTTAGTGGCGCTCCTAGTTCAGTTTATGAAATCCCGATGACGATTAGTGATGTATATTCTCCACCGGTTGGAGGAAACATTCCAACAGCAACATCTGAAATTTATAAAGATGATATGATTGCTGCTTGGAATTCAGCTACTACAAAATACGGAAACAACTACTCACCTATCGTACTGTTGGTTCACCCAAACAGAACATGGAAGGTAGATGCTCAAAGACAATACATTAACGCGGTAGACTCTAGAGCTGTATTTATTGAAATGGGCAAATACGGAGATTACTGGAAGAAACGTAGAGCAACAGATTTCTTTGCTCACAAAAGCAACGACACACTTTACATTGAATTCCAAACTTTAGCATCAAACATCGATAGCACATTTAGCTTAATGATGGACGATTACAACAACATTTCTATTGTTGTTGCTCAAGATGTAGCTGGAACACATTTGCATTACCAAACATCTCCAATGGATGGAAGAACCATTCTTTACAATTTCGTTGATATGCAATACAGCAGCACCAATGACTTAGGGGCTAGTATTGATGATTTAAAAATCTATCCTAATCCAACCAACGATGCATTCAGAATTAAATCAGATGTTGAGCTTGAATCAATAAGGGTATATGGAATTGATGGTAAATTAGTTTATCAATCAGCTAAACCAAACAATGAAATTTCTGTTTCAGATTGGAGTAAAGGAATTTATTTGGTTCAAATATTTGATATTCATGGTAACACTACTTCAACTAAGTTGATCGTAGAATAACCAGAAAAATATGTACTTTGAAGCCCTGTATTCTTTTGAGAATATGGGGTTTTTTAATGAATACAATTATGGCAGAAGAAAGTAAAAAAGGTAGAGTTGTTGGTATTGGTGGAATCTTTTTCAAATCTGACAACCCAAAAGATATCAGACAGTGGTATACAGATCATCTTGGCATTAAAACCAATCAATACGGGGCATTATTCGAAACCCGAAAAGTATCTGACAACAACGCAGTTTCGTTTTTACAATGGTCTGTAATGAAAGCTGATAGCGAGCATTTCAGTAATCCAAATCAAAAGTTCATGATTAACTACCGAGTTGAGAATCTAAAAGAACTTCTTGAAAGCTTGAATGAACAAGGTATTGAACAAGTTGGCGATGTTGAATCTTACGAATACGGAAAGTTCGCTTGGATCATTGATCCTGACGGGAATAAAGTTGAATTGTGGGAACCAAAAGACAGACCATTTGAAGAGCTTTATCCAATGGATGAAAACAACTACGAGTAATCCTCAAAACCAAATGAATACTTTATCATCAGCAATCATTAGGTTAAGAATAAATTTCATCATGTATTTTCTGGATTAACTTCTAATCTAAAATGTTCAGCTTTGCTAAAATTGTAGAAAATCTACACTACAAAAACGCGTAAACAATCCACAAACCACGATGTGTAGATTCTAAAATTCAACCTATTATCGTTTGGCATGAAATTCGGACGCTATCAGTGAAACTGATTATTATGAAACCGAATTACACTTTGATTACATATTCTATCAGTATGGTTGCATTTCTAGTTTTATTAACTGGTTGTGCTCAAAAGAACCACTATCCTCCAGCTCGTGAGAAACAAGCGGAATACTTGGAAGAGCAAAAAGAGGAGTATGACAACCCAACTGAAAGATATGTTGAAGACAACGATTTTTTAGATACCAGAAACCAACCTATTAATAAACCTTAAACCGAATTTGTTTTTTTAAAATGGCTGAGATTATTGTAATTGTTGATGATGAACAAGACTTAGGTCTACTTCAACAGCGATGGTTAAAAAAGAAAGGATACGATACTTTTTACGCTTCTGACTTAAGTAATGCTTCCGATTTGATTCATGAACACAAACCAGATCTTGTATTGCTAGATATTCATCTTCCTGATGGCGAAGGATTCAATTTAATTCCTCAACTTCGAGATGTTAATCCTGAAGTAAAAATCATCATGCAGAGCGCATACGAAGGTGAGCAAGAAAAAAGAAAAGTAAATCAATTCAAAGCTGATGCTTTTTTACACAAACCGTTGAGAATGGACAACGTTCATCAAACTATTTTGAATGTTTTGGGTTAATACTATTGAGAACTATTAATACGTATGAGTAAATCCAAAATTCTGGTAATTGATGACGATGTTGATTTAGGTACTTTACTACAACGCTACCTTAAACGTCAAGGCTTTGATTCTGAAACCGTTCATTCGGCAAAGTCTGGATTAGAAAACATCCGTGAATCAGTTCCCGATGCCATATTAGCAGACTATCGTTTACCCGACATGGATGGTTTGCACCTGATCAAAAAAATTAGAACCATAGACGCTAAGGTTCCTATTATAATTATTACTGGATATTCTGATGTAAAACAGGCCATTCAGTGCATGAAAGCTGGTGCTTATGATTATGTAACAAAACCGATTCAACCCGAAGAGATTGTTCACTTAATCAACAAAGCTAAAAGTACTACAACAGCACCAGTTCAAGAAAGTTCAACTCCTAACAAAACACAACAAACCGAAGCGAAACCAATTGGTTATATCAATGGAAAAAGTGAAGTTGCTAAGCAAATCAATAAACTCATGAAGTTGGTTGGCCCAACCGATATGACCGTTTTGATTTTAGGTGAAACAGGAACTGGTAAAGAGGTTGCCGCTAAACAAATACATGAATGCTCTAAGCGAAAGAAAAAGCCTTTCGTGGCAATTGATTGTGGCGCCCTTCCTGCAAACTTAGCTGCTAGTGAGCTGTTCGGTCATATTAAAGGTGCCTTTACTGGTGCACTTCATGATCATAAAGGATGCTTTGAAAGAGCACACGGAGGAACACTTTTTTTAGATGAAGTGGGGAACCTCAGTTACGAGAATCAAGTGCGCTTATTGCGTGTTCTTCAAGAAGGACAAATTCAACGTTTAGGTGATGAAAAGACCATCAAAGTTGACGTTCGTGTTGTTGCAGCAACCAATGAAGATTTGATAAAAGCCGTTGGAGCTGGATCATTTAGAGAAGATCTTTACCATCGTTTAAATGAGTTCAAAATAGAAATTCCTGCACTCCGAAACAGAAACATTGATATACCGCTATTTGCCAATTACTTTCTAGAAAAATCGAATTTAGAGTTAGAAAAAGAAGTTTCTGAAATAGATGAAAATGTCATCAATTTCTTGAACCAGTATTCTTGGCCAGGAAATTTAAGAGAATTAAGAAATGTAATGAAAAGAGCGGTTCTTCTTGCTGGCTCTGGTAAAATTAAAGAAGATCATATTCCTTACGAATTGAAATCTGAATCACCTATAGCATCTAACGATATCAATATTCAGACATTAGATTTAAAAACCGTTGTGGCGAATGCTGAAGTCAACGCTATTGAGCGTGCACTTTCAGAATGTTCCTACAACAAATCAAAAGCTGCTCGATTACTTGGTGTAGATCGTAAAACACTCTACAACAAATTAGAGCAATACAACATTAAAGCATGAGTGAGACAATTGATTTAACCCAGTTTTTCCAAGCCCACCCCTCACCTATGGTTTGGGTAACCAATGGTAAAATCAAGAAATACAACAATGCTTTTGTAGCTCACTTTAAGCCCGTATCCAAATGGATGAACAAGTCTATTGAAGACTTTTTGGAGCAAAAAAGTGGCGAAAGAATCACGATAGTTAAAGAAGAATCGATTTACAGATGCCGATTAATGACACGTAAAGGAATGCCAGTGCGTTTCTTTATACGTGCTATTGACATTTCTGACGAATCACGCATCTTCTCATTTCAACCCGATTGGGAACACCTCAAACATTTTCATCAAGTTACTACCAATGAGCACAACCTGCGTTTGTTGGCTAGTAATTTACCCATGACTGATGTATTACTCATTTCAGCTAATAACGTTGTTGAATTGAGCGAAGGTGCGGCATTAAGAGCTTTCGGAACGAACAGAAAAAAACTTGAGAATAGATCACTAAGTGAAATACTTCCCTCTTCTAAGTTGCACGAACTTGAAATGTGGATCAATCAAGCTCGCCAACGTGAGGCTGTTGATTTTAGAAGAGAGCTAAACGGTAGATACTACAACATTTCTATCATCAGTATCAAAACGATGGCATTGGTTTCAGAAGACACTCCTCCGGTTATGATGCTTACACGAGACATCACAGAAAGTCTTGAAGCACAAAAAATCGGATTAGAACAAGCCAAACGCAGTTTAAGTGAAAAAATGGCGCGTATTGTAGCTCACGAAGTTCGAAATCCTCTCATGAACATCCAGCTAGCATTAGATCAATTGGTAGAATCGGTTGATATGAATGAAGATGTGGAATTCAATTCTGAAATCATCAACCGAAATATTGAACGTATTCGTGTTTTGGTAGAACAGCTCATGCAACCATCCAGATCAAGCGAATTAAAATTAGAATATATACCTCTGATTCAGGTTCTTGAGGAATCTAAAAAATTAGCTCAAGATCGAATGGAGCTAAAGGGCATTGCCTTTGAAACTCAGTTTTCTAACACGGATCTTATACTCCCCATTGATTTTGAGAAGCTAACGACAGCACTTTTGAACATTCTAATTAACGCTTCTGAAGCCATTGAACATGATCACGGAAAAATTAGATTTACCAGTTGGACTAGATCTAACCAAGTGATTATTGCCATAAGTGATAATGGATCAGGCATGGGACAAAGTGAAGCTGAACAGATATTTGAACCCTTCCATTCCAATAAAAATAAAGGTATGGGATTGGGTTTAACAGCTACTTCAATCATTGTAAAAGCTCATAGTGGTAGTATTCAGGTAAAATCTGCACCTGAAAAAGGAACAACATTCTACATTCATTTGCCAATTGTGGCGTGAATAAGGTTGGGAGGTTTGAGGGTTTGTGGAGAGTGAAATAAAGCTCAGAGGCTCGGAGTAAACAGTTTGTCCCGATAGTTCGGGATCAAGATTATACTAATGTTTTATTTCATAAAAGCATTGTAAATCTATGAGAGGTTTGAGGGTTTGTGAAGAGTGGATTGTGGAGGGTGGAGTCCGTTGACTGAGCGGAGTCGAAGGCAATGGGGTTAGGGCAAAGAGGCGCAGAAGCTCAGAAGCGAGGAATAAAAGTTGGGAAGTTTTTATTGAAGGTCGTACTAAATAGTATGGTTGAGATCCCGAATCAAGTTCGGGATGACCATTAATGGATGTTAAAGCATAATTCTGCGTCATGCTGAACCCCGTTTCAGCATCTCAGCCAGAATTGGTTTGTAAAAAGTTCATTCCACGGCCTCTGTATGATTGAATTAGCAAATGCAGATGGAATGGAACGTGAAGCTTTATTGTTTAAGAGGAAACATTATCGGTTGTTTTGTTCAATCCGTCAGTGATAGGAGTGAAATAGCCGAAATCGCAATCCTTTGGATTAAAGCGTGTAGGCGTATTGAATCTCCGGTTTCGAAACGCAGTGGAGAAAATCACCTCGGATTGAACTTGATGTTTTTGCAACTTTTTTCATCAAGGTAAAAAGTTGGAGAAGAAAAGAGTAAGCGGAGAGAAAGGTCGTTAATTTAGAATGGTAATACTTCGTGAAAGCACCGTATAAAGTATGGTAGTTGAGGCTTCGATACATTTCTGCTCTTGCAGAAACACTCAGCCTGACGAAGAAGGGTTAGGTGGTTTGGAGTTGGAGTTTGGGAGTTTGGTGTTTGTATGCAAAGAGGCTCAGAGGTGCTCAGGGGCGCGGAATAAAAGTTGGTCGGTTTTTATTGAAGGTCTTACTAAATAGTATGGTTGAGATCCCGAATCAAGTTATTCGCGAGTGTCTATTTTCAATGGTGCTTATGAAATCGCTTCGCTAGTTCGGGATGACGTTGCAATGGATGTTAAAACACAATATAAAGTCATGCTGAACTTGTTTCAGCATCTA
>CAJWSQ010000181.1 GCA_913045895.1 uncultured Flavobacteriales bacterium
CTCCACTTTATAATGCTCTTTACCAAAAAGCTTTTTGAAAACTTCGTTTGAGGCTTTTAAATCTTTAACGGCAATTCCGATGTGTTCAATTTTTCGCATGACCCATATTTTCTTCAAAAATTGAATAATATCTCTGAATATCAACCTCTGAATCTAGAGTTTCTCCTTTTAACATGTGATTCACAAAGTGCTTTGCCCAGTATGGAGCCATCATCACTGCTTTAGACCCCATTCCATTAAACAACCACATGTTGTTGTGTTTAGGATGTTTTCCGATAAATGGTCTACGCTCACGAACAGCTGGTCTGATTCCCGCTTTGTGCTCAACAACAGTGTAAGGTGTTTGAATGAATTTCTGAAGTTTCTCTTCCAATTCGGCCAAACCTTCATCCGTTGGCACTTGGTTTAAGTTTTTCCAATCATAGGTAGCGCCAACGGTGTACTTATCATCACCAATTGGGCAAACAAACACCCCTTGATTGACAATAGAATCTAATTTTAACTCCGGTGCGTGTATGGTTATCACCTCGCCTTTCACCAATTGATACGGCAACCAATTGAAGTATGGATTATGAGCTGAATTTGGACCATCAGCAAAAATGATATGTTTAGCTTGAATGTCTAATTCACCGTTTTTATAGGAGACACCGTCTTCTGATACAACAAGTTTAGAATAATCAAATTGATGTTGTATCAATCGATCACCCAATTGATTGGCACAAGCTGATAAAAACTTTTTGGTGTTTAGATATCCTGCATGCTTAACCATTCCAAAACCAAATTCAGCTTTTACAGCTGTGTTTTGATTATCGGCAACTTCACCCATCAGCTCATTCATATCACTTTGAGCCCTTTTAGCTTCCCAATTATTGACCTCTTCAATAGAATTCAAAACTTTTAGGTAGTCTTCTATGTTAAAGAATGATTCTCCGGTTTGCGCCTCTATTTCAGAGTAAACTTGATATACAACTTCGTTAAAATCCTGAACACGCCAACTTTTTGTCAACCTTTTAAACACCAAAGGGTGCATAATTCCGGCTGCAACACGTGAAGGAGAGCTTTGATTTTGATCATCAACAACTATAAAATCAACTTTTAATCTACTAAGAAAGTAGCCGATTAAACTTCCTGAAATACCACTCCCCACTAGAATCACCCCTGTGTTCATTTGTTGATAACTATTGTTTCTGTGTGCAAAAATTCTATTTTCGTATGAATTGAAACCTATTGCAAGGCAACTATAACACCCCCCAAACACGTCTATGGATTTACAAAAACCAATTTCACTTTATATGAAAAAGTTCTTACTGGCATTCTTTGCCCTGATTTATATTACGTTCAATTCAACGAATGTAAGCGCATCTCACGTTGCAGGAGCTGATTGGTCCTACACCTGCCTTGGCGGAGATACCTTCCTTATTACAATGAATGTATTTAGGGATTGTAGCGGTATGGCTTTTGCCACAACTCAAGATGTAACCTTTTATAGCCCTTGCGGGGACATCAATCATACCTGGACAGCCGATACTGTTTTAGAAGTTTCACAACTATGCCCCTCAGCGTTAATTAGTTCAACTTGTAATGGTGGTAATTTACCTGGTATGGAGCAATATATCTTCACTGATACGATTGTACTACCAGCATGTGCAAGCGGACCATACGACTTCTTCTGGGAGTTAAGTGCAAGAAATGGAGCCAACAATTTTCCTGCTTTTAATTTTGTAATTGATGCTATGCTCAATACACAGGCAACTCCTTGTAATAATTCTCCACAGTTTTATTCTCAGCCCATTCCATACGTATGTGCTAATCAGCAAGTCGTGTATAATTTTGGAGTTACAGAGCCTGATGGTGATTCATTAGTTTTCAGTCTTGGAGATCCATACGTTAATTATGATAATGCATCAAATACGTGGACACTTGGTGCATGGACTCCACCTTACACAACAACAAACCCTTTTGATGTTCCAGTTTCTTTAAATCCAGTTACTGGTGAATTAACATTTACTCCTGTAACACAGGGTAACTGGTTAATCAAAGTATGTATTGATGAATATCGTAATGGCGTTAACATTGGTAGAGTTTGTCGAGACATTCAGTTCATCGTTCAAACATGTGAAAACAACCAACCATACATGATTTCACCTGGTATCACCAACTTTAATGGATCTGGTATTCAAGCAGATTCTGCAACGGTTGAAGTATGTCCAGGCGATTCCTTTTCATTTGATATTTATTTCTCAGATTCTTTGTGGACACAAACCAGTCCATCTCAAACATTTGGAGATAGCGTAACATTAACATCAAATATTCAAGCTCAATTACCAGGTGCTATAGTCAACTATGTATTTGGTGATACTGCAATGATTCATGTTGAGTGGATGGTTCCTGCTACTGGATATAACCCTCAATACATTTTTGTTGTTAATGCAACAGATGATGCTTGTAATGTCTCTGGACTTTCCAGTACAACCTTTATGATTAAAATTTCAGATGGTACTGTAGGGGGAGTTGATCAAATTTTATGTAGAGGAGTTGACACTGCAAATATGGCTCCTTCTGGAGGTAGTTATTTTGAATGGAGTGTCATTAGTGGCGACCCTCTAATTCTCTCCGGTCCAAATCAGAATTTCTCTGATACTACCGGTACAAACGGTGGAAACGTTTGGGCTTTCCCTCAACACACTACTTTATATGAAGTAACTTCAAACATGAGTCCTTTCTGTAAAACAAAAGATACCATTCAAGTTACTGTAGTAAGAAACTTCGATTTGGATGTGTTTGGAGATACAGCTGTATGTCCGAATGACTCGCTATACACATTTTTGATTGGGGCGGAACCAGATACAGGAACTGGCGGACCAGCATTTAATTTCTCATATGAATGGACAGACCCTTCATATTTAGATTACGATACCATTAGAACTCCAACAGCTACAAATGTTACAGCTACTGAAACATTTTATGTAACAGCCACCTCCGACTCAGGATGTGTTAAATCTAATGAATTACGAATTGATTTCGCGCCAGATTTCCCAACAGATCTGACTGTAGGGTTCGTTGATACATTACTTTGTTTGGGCGATACTACTACTGCGTATATTGACTTTGGTGAAGTTATTGGACCGAACTGTGGTTTAGCTCCATCCCCTTGTAACAACACACCTGACATTGGCTATTCAGGGACTGGTACTTCAACTAATACTACTATTAGTTATCCAGCTCCTTATGGTAACTTCTATTGGGGTGCAAAACATCAAATATTATATACCGCAGCTGAATTACAAGCTATGGGTATGACTAATGGAGGAAAAATCTCTTCTTTGGCTTTTGATGTAGCTAGTACTAACTCATCCCCTGCATTAGTAAATTACACCATAAAAATGGGGTGTACTTCGTCTTCAGACTTATCTTCTGCATGGGAAACTGGTTTAACTACTGTTTTCGGACCTACAACACACACTCCTACAACAGGGTGGAATGTTCATAATTTTGCTACACCGTACAATTGGGACGGAACAAGTAACCTAGTTGTTGAAATTTGTTTCAACAACTCTAGTTACATTAGTAATGCATCAACTTATTACTCAACTACTTCTTTTACATCTGTTAGGTATTACAGAGCTGATAATTCAAACGTTTGTTCAAATACAACAACTGCTACTACCAGTTCAAACAGACCTAATACTCAATTTGAATTCTGTACAGGTTATGATCCTGCTGCATTTACTTATGCATGGAATCCAAACGCTGACATTTCAGATACAAGCATCATCGATCCGTTTGTATACCCATCAGCAGATCAATCATATACTGTAATAGTACATGATACATTTGGTGCATGTTTAGATACAGCCAGTAGAACTGTTGAAGTTGTAACTTCATACGATGCCTCATTTAGTTATAATACACCACTCTGTTTAAATGGAGGAGTAGATACAGCAGTACCTGTTCTTACGGGAGGAGTTTGGGCTGGAACTGGAGTTGTTGACTCACTAAATGGATTATTTGATCCTTTCTTAGCTGACACAGGAATGCATGATGTTACATACACCATGACATCTCCTGCTGGAAACTGTTCTTCAACAGATACATTCTCAGTTCAAGTAATACCATTACCCGATGCAGGTTATTCTGGACCTACACAATTCTGTAGTACTGGTGGACCATATACACTTATCCCGAATACACCTGGTGGTGTATGGAGTGGTCCAGGTATTACCGATCCAGCTAATGGAATTTGGGATCCTGCAGGATCGGGCTTACAAGGCAGTTACAACGTGTATTATACGTTAACAGTACCATGTACTAACACTGATACAATCACACTTGTAGCGCATCCGGCATATGATTTCGATTTTAACAATATTGAGCCTGAAGTTTGTTTAAATGACACTTTAGTCTTATTTGGTAATTACACTCTTACCAATGGAAACCTGTCAATTCCTACTGTTGAATCGTGGAGTGGTTTAAATATCACAAACTCTGACAGCGGTTACTACATACCTTCTACATCTGGAGTTGATACAGTATACTTGACTGTTACTGACACTAATGGTGGATGTGCTGGTACAAACCCTCTCGGTATTAGAGTGCTTCCTATCGATACACCTCAAATATTTGGTAACTTACAATACTGTGATGACCAAAGTTCAGCAGTCATCAGTATCGATAAAGGCTGGAACCCAAGTAACGTTACATATTCTTTTATGCCTATTACAGGATCAGGAAATATTACAGTTGATCAATTGGGTAGATTCAGTCCAAGTGCTGTTGGCGCTGGGACATGGGAGTTAAATTATAGCTTTACAAACCTTAATGGATGTACTGGTTACTTAATTGACACAATTGAAGTACTAAGAACACCTGTAGAACCAACTGTAACATCTGATATCTTCTGTGTAGGTGAAGACGTTATACTATCAGCTACAGGTTCTGAACCAGACACCGTATTTTGGTATGATACACCTGGAGCAGGTTCTAGAATAGGTTCTGGGACTCCATATTTCTGGAATACAGCCAGCAATGATGATGTAATAAATGTCAAAACTGTTTATGTAAAAGCTGAAAATGGCCAATGCCACAGTGATCTTGTTAGTTACAATATCCCTGTTGTTCCTGCGCCAGATGTAACAATTGCGAGATCATATCTTGACTCAAACGATCAGAATACAACAACTTATGATCCTTCTGAACGCATCAGTGGAGAATCTCCTTTTACTGTAGAATTTATTGCTGACGGTGCAAATGTTCCACCTGATAGTGTCTACTGGAATTTTTGGGTAAACGGTACTCCAGCTGACGGATCTTTTGGATGGCCAGCAATAAGTGATAATGGTGATAGACCAAGTGAAGCCTATACTTATGAAAAAGAAGGTGATTATCTTGTTATGTTAGTTACAACAAACGAGTATGGTTGTTCTGACACAACTTATGCTCAGCACGAAGTTATCTTTGCTGCTGAACCACCAAATGTATTTAGCCCTAATGGTGATGGTGTTAATGATATATTCTATATCCCTGGAGCGTTAGCTTTAAGAAACTTCCATTGCTCAATCTACAACAGATGGGGTAGATTGGTATATGAATGGTCTAATCCTGCTGAAGGCTGGGACGGTAGCGGATCTAATGATGGAGTTTATTTTTACATTGTAACTGGTAGTCGAGCAGATGGTTCTGACTACAAAAGACAAGGTAACGTAACTATTACATCTGGAAAATAACCAAGTAAATTCTTTTTTTCTAGGGTGGTTATTAGTAATCCAAACTAAATAGATTAGTATACTGAAGGAAATTGCTGAGAAAAACCGAACACCTATTTCATCTGTAAAAAAAAAAATTACTAATAGTAACCCATAAAGCAACTAAAGGCGGATGATCGAAAAATCCCCAATCCATATATTGACTATATACCCAATAATATGCTTCATCTGGCAATAACTCTGTACTACTGCCTTGAATGACATTTAAAATAAAGAATAAAATAATTATAACTGGTAGAAGAAATTTATACTGTTTAATTTTGTTCATTATAATATTTTAATAATTTTTTAGCAGAAGTAAAAGGAGTTGTTTTACCGTTTTTTAATAGGTCAATTTCCTCTTGTAGAGCATTTGAAATATTATTATTTTTAAAAAACGAATCATATAAGCTTTGTTGGATTGTAGATTGAAGCCAAAATGTATTCTGATTATTTCTCTTAATATTGAAGAATTTATTTTTCTTTGCTAAAGAAATATATTCTTCAATCATATCTAGAACAGTATCAATTCCTTTATTTTTTAGTGCGCTAGCAGTTAGTATTTTAGGCTGCCAACCATTTTCCTTTGGTGGGTATAAATGTAATGCTCTATTAAATTCAATCTTAGCAATTTTTGTGTTTTTAATATTCTCTCCATCAGATTTATTAATTACAATTGCATCTGCCATTTCAATAATACCTCTTT
>CAJWSQ010000182.1 GCA_913045895.1 uncultured Flavobacteriales bacterium
AATAATGGGAGTTTAACAAAATATGTACCCGTCACCCTGAACTAGCGCAGCGATCTCACGAATTCATTAACGAGTTTCATATCCATGAGTAACTTGTTTCAGGGTCTCTACCACAATTGGTTTGTGAAAAGTTTCAGCAGCTAAGCCACAATTGGTTGTGTTTCATTGTACTTAATTCTTAATACATCGTACCTTTTATTATGTGAAAACCCTTTGTGCTCTTTTGTGCCTTTTGTGGTTAGGAAAAGAAGTTTGAAGTAAATCATCTGTCTCCCTCGATACAATACCTCACTGCGTTCGGAATCACTCGAAATGACAGTTTATTGGTACATAATATTCAAATATTTATAGCCTTCGACTCTGCTCAGTCATCGGCTAATACTTTGACATAAAAAAAGGAGAACCATCAGGCTCTCCCTCAAAATGCGATATGAAATCAAACATTAAAAAGCGTATCCAATAGCAATGTTGAACCTGGGAGTAATTCCGCTTTTGTACGGATTGATAATTCCTAAATGCAATTGCTCAACATCATCAGGATCGCTTTCTGTAGCTAGAATGGATCCACCGAGGCTGTAGTCCATGTAAAAGTGATTTTCGAACATCACATTGGTTCCAAATAAAATACCACCGCCATAGGCATTGGCGTTCATGTCTCTTTTTTCTGTGTATCTGTATTCGTCTTCACTCACAACATCGTAATCGTAAGCTCCTTTCAGATCTATTTGCTTGTAAATAGCCATAGCTCCAAAATAGAATCGCATTTTTTTAATTGCGGTGGCATCAAAGTAGCGTTTGTAAAACAGTTGAACGTTAAAGCCATTCATGCTTTCAGCATCGTATACCCACGGATCGTCTTTGGTGTAATAACCAGCCTCGAGTTTTAAACCATTGTATTCGCCAATGTTTCTTTCGTATCCCAATTGGATGCCACTACCAAAAAAGCCTAATGGATCAAGGAAGAAAGCATTTTTAAAAACTGCGGGTGATTCGTTTTGGCCAAACAAGGCAACAGTCTGTAAGAAGACTACAAGCAGCACAAATTTCTTCATAATGAGAGGTTTCTTTTTGTTTTTAATAGATACAAGGTTCATCTAAATAGTTGCATTAAACTTGCGTATATTTTGATTCACATAACGAAAAAAGCCTCTGAAAATTTCAGAGGCTTTCGGTTGGAAATGAGGCTTTCACTTAATGTATAAGATCAGATTCAGTATCAGGCATATCATAGTTGAATTTGGTACTTGTTTTAAGCGAGAAGCCTCCGAGCAGCGTTTGATAATTATAAGTCGAGCGCTAGTAGTTCATTCAAAGTATCGTCTATTTGTTGGTTATAATTAGCGTCCATACCAAACAAGCCTAAGTGTCCCCAATCGCATTTAATGGGTTTCCACTCACTGTTTGGAATCATTTCTTGTTCGGCTTTGCAATCAGCCAATCTGAAGAACATATCTTCATCAATAGGCATGCAATAAAGCTTGCATTTTATTCTTCCCAGAGCCGCTTTTAGATCACCACCGGTGTTTCTGCTAACATCGCCACGTTGCCATTTCCATGCACAGCGCAAAAGCGTATTGGGATCCATCGGTTGAAAATAAGCTTGTGTAAAACCTTCACTAAACGAAAGGGCGTTTTCAAATCCCAATTGTTTCCACAATTCTTTGCGCCACATTTCGGTGCTATATCCAATTACGTTCCAAATGTCACCATGTCTAGATAGAGCTGCTTTCATGCTATCTATTGAATCGTATTCACCATCTTTAAAAGCAGGATCTGAGGTTATTGTATCCATCAAGGTGCGTGTGAAAATGAAGTCGTGATCCGTGTTTTTAGCGTATCCAGCAATTGGAGCTGCTCGTTTCATGAAATCAGGATAGCGAACGGCCCACTCATATGTTTGTTGAGCCCCCATTGATCCGCCAACTACCAATTCTAATTTTTCAATGCCAAAATGTGTTGTCAAAAGTGTGTGTTGAGCCTTTACATCATCTTCAATTCGAACGTTAGGAAACTTGCTTTTAGCGATTGACTCATCTGCATTCCAAGGTGAAGTAGAAAGACCATTTCCAATTTGATTGACAATAACAATGTAGTATTTGCTTGGATCTAAAGCACGGCCAGATCCCACATAAGCATCTTCCATGATTTTACTTGTGCCAGAAAACCAAGTAGGTATTAATATAGCATTGGATTTATCTTCATTTAAGATTCCCAATGTTCTTACGGCTAGTTTCAGATTAGGAATTGTACCACCTTCGGCTAGTTTGAATTCACCGATTGAAATAAGTTCATAATCCCCGTGATTTTCAGGGTTATAATACGCGTGATTCTTCATGAAATTTAATTTGAGGTTTATTGATTGAAAAAGACTCAAAAGCCATTGAAACAGCTTTCGAGTCTTGGTTTTGTTAGCTTAAATCATTTTCGATAATGATTTTTAGAGCTTTCTCTTTTGATCCATTTAAAAACACATCATAAGCGTGAATGATTTCACTCAATTTAAAGCGATGTGTAATCATTTTCTTAAGTGGAAGCTTGTTGGTAGCAACTGCTTTCAACAACATTGGAGTGGTGTTGGTATTAACCAATCCAGTTGTAATAGTTAGGTTTTTAATCCACAGTTTTTCAATCTCGAAATTAACAGACTTACCATGCACACCAACGTTTGCGATGTTTCCACCTGGCTTAGCAATACGCTGACAAATATCCCATGTTGCAGGCACACCAACAGCTTCAATTGCCGTGTCAACGCCTTCTTCGCCAACAATTTCTTTAACGGCTTCTTCAGCATTTACTTCACCAGAATTAACAACATGTGTTGCGCCCAACTCCATAGCCATGTCTAATCTGTTTTGATCTAAATCAACAACAATGATTTTTGACGGTGAGTAGAACTGAGCTGTAAGCAATACAGACATTCCAACAGGACCAGCACCAACAATTGCAATGACATCACCTGGTTTTACATCACCATACTGAACTCCAATTTCGTGTCCTGTTGGTAAAATATCACTCAACATTACGGCCACTTCATCATCAATAGAAGCTGGAATTTTGTAGAGGCTGTTGTCTGCGTGCGGAATACGAGTGTACTCGGTTTGCACACCATCGATCATGTAGCCCAATTTCCAACCACCATCTTTACAGTGCGCGTAAAGTTGTTTTTTGCAATATTCACAAGTACCGCAAGCTGTAATGCATGAGATGAGTACTTTATCGCCTACAGCAAAGTTTTTTACGCCACTGCCAACTTCTTCAATAACAGCAACACCTTCGTGTCCTAAAGTTCTACCTGGTTCAATTTCGGGGTTTTTACCTTTGTAGATTCCTAAATCAGTTCCACAAATGGTTGTTTTTAAGATTTTAACAACAACATCTGTTGGGTCTTGAATACTCGGTTTAGCTTTTTCCTCAAAGCGAATATCATGATCACCGTAGTATAACAATGCTTTCATATAAATAGATTTTTAAAGTTTGAGTAAAAATATCGGATAGGTTAGGGCTAGTAGTTGAATGAAACTACTGATCTGTTGAACAATACTTGCAAGTTTTGTACTAGCACTTGCAGCGAATAGCTTGTAATCTGTATTTTTTCCTTTGGAAAAAGTTTTCTAATTAGTTGTTTAATACCAATTAAATGACTGAACTTTATAAGATCTATGAAAGTCTAATAATCAACACGTGCTGAGCATGTTGTTGTTTAAAGTTGTTTTTTGAAATGATATTGCCGAGTGAAATTGTTAAGAACAGAAAGTTAGAAACACTTGTAGAGAATAAATTAACCCATACACTGAATAGTGCTGAGATGCACATCTTTGAAACGCATCAAAAGGTTACTGATTTTACGTTAAAATTTTCGCATCCACTTTTGGTATCTATGATTGAAGGTAGAAAGATTATGAACTTCAAGAATATGACTCCATTCAGTTTTGTACCTGGAGAAACATTGATTTTACCACCTGATGAGTTGATGCGAGTTGATTTTCCGGATGCCGGTTTGAATACGCCAACCAAATGCTTAGCCATGACAATCTCTGAGGAGATGATTCGAGACACAGTTGTTTACTTAAATGAAGAGCGAAGTAGGGTAGACAATGAATGGCGATTTGTAGATTCAAACCTGATTATCCCAAATGATTTAGCTATTCAGCAAATCATACAGCGGATGCTATTTTTATTTTCAGAAAATCATCCTTCTAAAGACATGTTTGCAGATTTCATGCTACGCGAATTGATTATCCGAGTCTTGCAAAATGAGGCTAAAACCAGTTATGTGGAGCAAGCTAAAGAATTGAGTAGCGATAATCGTTTGGCTTACATTATAAACTACATCAAAGAGAATTTAAGTAAGCAGCTCTCCATTAAAGAATTGAGTGACCAAATACATATGAGTGAGTCTAATTTTCACCGTGTATTTAAGAATGAAATGGATATTTCGCCAATTGATTTCATCAATAACGAGAGAATTAAACTAGCATGTAAATTGTTGAAGAACCCTGATAAGCAAATCAAGGAAGTATACGCAGAATGCGGCTTCAATAGCCTTTCTTACTTTATTAGAGTGTTCAAACGCAAAGAGCTTATTTCTCCTGGAGAATATCAATTAAAGGTTGTTTCTAGAGATAATTGATTGGGTTATTCAATCACCACTGCATTTCCAAATTCTTTTAGAGTTATGAGCTTATAATTGAGTTTGCTCAGCTCCAGTTCTTTTTCAAGTTGGTTTAATGGAAGTGGAGTGTCTTCTAAAAGCAAAACTTGCTTGTATTGATGATTGTGTAAATATTGCCATGCAATAATCCTTGACTTTACTGATCCAGCGTGCATTACAAAGCCGTAGTTTCCACAAACGTACTCAGTGGTACCACTGTAAATATCACTCCAAACCACATCGTATTCACACAATTCTCCATGTTGTTTCAGTGCTTCATTCCAGCTAATATGGTCTTTTGAGCTAAACCTGTTTACACCATCAATAAAGAGAACAAGTGCCAAAATAGATGGTAAAGCAATTAACCCAATGAACTTTCCTTTATAGCTAAATCGTTGTGCTAACATACCTATCAAAATCCCCAAAAGCAACATTCCTGATCCGTATGGATAGTAATTGATTTGCACTTTATGAGTCATGAAAAAGGCATAATTCAAAATTGGTAGAGTGATGATTAATCCCCATTGAGCAGGAGTCAACTTTTCTTTGAAAACACGGTTTAGGATGATTATTCCAACTAAAGAAATCAAATGGATATGAAACCAAGCTTCTGTTGGATCGAAGTAAAAGAATAGGTTTTGAATGAATTCATTTCCTTGTGCAAAAGCTGTATCAATAGTAGAGTAGGTTACCGAAAAAGGATTCCCTAGAAGTTGGTATGCATAAAGCATGTAAGGAATTAATGGAATAAATACCAATGCTAAATGTTTGAATATAAAGAGTAAAGCAGACTTCCAATCTTTAGCTTTTACATGATTTATAAATGGATTCCACAATACAAAAATGAATGGCAACAATGTGAGTAGATTAACCAATCTGAAATTTGCCGAAATTGCAATTAGTACAATACTCCAAGCCGTATTACGTTGATGTAAAATTCCGGCTGTAATCAACAAAAAGAAAGTAAGAGCCAGCGAGTTTATTCTACCAACTTCTATGTGAAATGGTGGTGCTAAAGAAATCACAACCGCAAAAACCGATAAAACAATCATTGTGGTGTAGATTTCTTCAGGCTTAAACTTGTTACTCCATTTCATCAATAAAACTGGAATAAGAAGTGTAAAAAGCATGATAAAAGCAGGAAATACTTTTTGTCTTAAATCAGTAGAAAAGAATCCTAAAATCCATGGAAAAATGTCCAAAAATCATGAGCCGTTTTAGGCTTCAAATCACCAAGAAACCTAAATAAAAACACATAAAACTTAACCAAATACTAGTTCTTTGCCATTTCTAAACAAGAAATGACTTTTGTTGGCTGTATTGAATCCTATTGAATTGATTTCAATGGGAAAAGACCCCTTATTTTTTGGATGAAATATGGGAATTCCGACCAAAGTGCGTTGTGCCGGTGCCTCTAATGACTCACAAAACCCAGCCTTATTCAGTTGAGTTAGAGTTACTCTAGCGACCAGAGTTCAGCAAAGAAAATAAGACATTTGACTGAGAATAATTATTATAGATAATTGCTAATGTGACTCTGAAAAATATCAGACTAAAGTGAACCTGCAACAATTTGACAAGATTTTTATTTCCTCCTGTGATTCCCACGGAGAACAAGTTCAAAAATGAACTACTCAGTGCTTATTATGATTGCTGTGGTTGAATATTCAGTGTTTTCAGACTTCCAAGTAC
>CAJWSQ010000183.1 GCA_913045895.1 uncultured Flavobacteriales bacterium
GAGTTCTTCCCGCACCAGATAAGGTGCCGCCCGTACCCCACCCAGTAACCCAATAGTCCAAGCGCTCGCCGGCGAAATCTGAAAGAATTTCCGGGCCAGTAGTACTTGCATGGTAATTAGGGTTAGCCGGATTTTTGAATTGGTTGGCCATAAACCAACCATGCTCGGCAGCCAAAGCTTCTGCGCGTTTGACCATACCGGTGCCGCGCTCAGCCGCTGGAGTCAAAATAACTTTGCCACCCAGTGCCCGCATCAGTTTGCGTCGCTCTATTGAAAACGTTTCCACCATTACCGCTACAAATGGATGTTCCATAACGGCGCAAACCATGGCCAGTGCGATACCTGTATTGCCAGAGGTGGCCTCAATAACTGTTTGACCGGGCTGAAGCGCGCCACTGTCACGAGCATCCTTAATAATGGCATACGCCAGACGATCTTTGACTGAAGCCATTGGGTTAAAAGATTCAACTTTTACGTACATTTCTACATGGTCAGGGCCAAAGCGGTTGAGCTTGACTACCGGGGTGTTGCCTATGGTTTGTAAAATATTGTCGTAAACGCGTTTTTCTTTGTTCATGACGAAGTATATGATTGATCTATATTTAGTTAAAACGAATTGCCTTAATTGGCGATATCTTAGTTACAATGTAAGATGGACCGATAAGTAACGCGGTGCAAAGCACAACAGTTCCAATATTTAGCAGAACAATATAGCTCCACTCAAAGTTTACGGGAACGTGTGTTAAATAGTATGATTCTTGAGATAATTTAACAAGCTGATAATGTTTCTGCAAATAGCCCAATCCTAAACCGAGTACATTTCCCCAGAATATCCCCAGAGAAATTAATACTGCTGCTTGATACAAGAATATTTTTCGGATACTCCAGTTATTTGCTCCCATTGATTTTAGCAATCCAATCATCGGAGTTCTATCTAAAATCAGAATAAGTAGGGCAGAGGTCATGTTAATGGCAGATACTAAGATGATAAGTAGAATGATGATTACAACGTTAATATCTTGAAGCTCTAGCCAGCTAAAAATATCACTATGTCTTTCTTGAATAGTGGATGTTTTAAAGGTGTATGGAATAGCTCTATAGAGTGCTTCATCAATTTCGGTGATCGCATCAAAGCTTTTTAAGTTGACCTCAAAACCACCAACTTCTTCTTTTGACCAACCATTTATTTTTTGAATATGTTGAATGTCGCCTAAAATGAAGAGATCATCAAAATCAGCTAAACCTGTGTTGTAAATTCCACTGATTATAAATCTTCTTGGTCTGGGTTTGTTGTCTTGTATGAAGTAAACGATGAACTTATCATTTAAGCTAAGTCCCATTTCTTTGGCAATGGTTTTTGAAATAATAACCGAATCAGATCTTTTGGAGGTGTAATTTGGAACTACTCCCTCAACCATATTGCTGTTGAAGAAATTCCAATTGAAAGTGCTATCAACACCTTTTAGTACAATACCTTGTATGGCATCATCTTGTTTGAGAATACCTGCCTTATTGGCAAATACAGAAATAGATTCTACATCATCGATATGATCGAGTTTTCCAATAAACTCTTGATTTCTATCAATCGGGATTTGCTCAAGTCCATCTTTACTTTCAAACTTGGTAATCTGAATATGTCCACCAAATCCAATAACCTTGTTTTGAATTTCTTTTTGGAATCCAGTTAAAACAGCAATACTGATAAGCATTACTGCAACACCTATAACAATGCCTCCGATAGCAATGGCTATAATGGGTCTTGTACCTGATCTTTTAGGCGAGTTGTTATCACCTTTTACAAGTCGTTTAGCTATGAAGAACTCTAAATTCAAAAATTAGGTGAATTGTTTTGCTGTTATACTTTTGGTTTAATCTATGTTAGCCCAATGTTAGCACCCCGAAAAACAGGAACAATGGCAAAGGCCACGAAAATAACCAAAATATACGCGCTTCTTTTTATAATCTTCTCAGCTTTTACAGTTCAATCTCAAGTAAAAATGCGACTGGATTCTGCTTCTCTAATCTTCCCCAAAGATATTGAGTCAGGAGCCCAAGTATTATTAGAAAACACATCTGAGCTTAAAGGCAAAAAGGTAGCCGTTGTAGCCAATCACACCAGTGAAATTAATGGAATTCATTTGGTAGATACATTGTTGAGTATTGGTGTAGAAATAACAAAGGTATTTGCACCTGAACATGGTTTTAGAGGTATTGCAGATGCTGGTGCTCATGTGAAATCGTCAGTTGATGAAAAAACTGGATTGCCAATTGTATCGCTTTACGGAAGCAATAAAAAGCCAACGGCTAGCCAGCTAAATGGAGTTGATGTAGTGATTTTCGACATACAAGATGTGGGAGTTAGATATTACACTTATATATCAACCATGCATTACGTGATGGAAGCTTGTGCTGAGCAAAAAGTTAAAGTGCTGGTGTTAGATCGACCAAATCCGAATGGTTTTTATGTTGATGGTCCTGTACTTGAATCAAAGTTTCAGTCGTTTGTTGGAATGCATCCTATACCAGTTGTTCATGGATTAACGATTGGTGAACTGGCCAAAATGATTAATGGTGAACAGTGGCTCAAAAACGGAATTCAGTGCGATTTATCAGTTGTAAAGTGTAAAGGATACGAACACAAACTGCTGTACCAATTACCAATAAATCCATCTCCAAATCTGGGGAATATGACCGCGATTTATCTCTATCCGAGTTTAGGTTTTTTTGAGGGAACTGAAATAAGTGTAGCAAGAGGAACCCATTTTCCTTTTCAGGCGTTTGGTAATCCCAAGCTTACCATTGGCGATTTTTCTTTTATCCCAAAACCTACTTCAGGAGCAAGACATCCTCGATTTGAAACCCAAAAATGCAATGGATTTGATTTGCGAAACATGAATGAAAAGTTTGCAGTTGAGTTTAAAGGCATTTATCTGAAATGGATTTTATTGACTTATGAGAATTATCCGGATCAGGATAATTACTTTATTAAGTCAGGATTTTTTAACTTATTGGCTGGAACTGATAAATTAAAAAATCAAATCGAAAGTGGTTCAACTGAAAACGAGATTAGAAAGAGTTGGGAACCAGATTTGGCAAATTATAAGTTGGTCAGAAAAAAATATTTGCTGTATCCAGATTTCGAATAAAACTAAAGTCGCTTGATTTTGTTGAGTGATCAAAAACTAGAAAGTATGAATATGTTGAAAGAAGGAGATAATGCTCCTGAATTAGAAGGTGTTGATCAAAATGGTAATTCGATATCTTTAAATGACTTTGCTGACAAAAAGATTGCTTTGTATTTCTATCCAAAAGATAGTACTCCTGGCTGCACCGCACAGGCTTGTAACTTAAGAGATAATTATCAAGAGTTGTTGAAAGCAGGTTATCAAGTAATAGGTGTTTCAGCTGACTCAGAAAAAAGACATCAGAATTTTATTGAGAAAAACAGTTTGCCGTTTCCGCTAATTGCTGATACTGACAAAAAGTTTATTGAAGCTTATGGCGTTTGGGGTCCTAAGAAATTCATGGGTAAAGAGTATGATGGAATTCACCGTACTACATTCTTAATAGATGAAAATCGTGTAATCACCAAAGTGATTAAGAAGGTTAAGACCAAAGAACATACAGCACAAATTTTAGAAGATTAGGATACTGTTTTTTTTCACCGTAAATTCATTACGGTTTAATCATCTACTTTTGTCAAAACACTAACACTAAAACAAGAAAGAACATGTCACAAGAAGTATCTAAAGAGAAATTAAAAGCCTTACAAATGACACTTGATCGTATGGAAAAAACATACGGCAAAGGTGCTGTCATGAAAATGGGCGATAACGCAATAGAAACAGTAGAAATTATTCCTTCAGGATCATTAACTCTAGATTTAGCTTTAGGAGTTGGTGGATATCCAAGAGGAAGAATTGTTGAGATTTACGGTCCTGAGTCTTCAGGTAAAACAACCTTAGCAATTCATGCTATTGCAGAAGTTCAGAAACAAGGTGGAATTGCTGCTATTGTTGATGCTGAGCACGCATTCGATCGTTTTTATGCAGAAGCACTAGGTGTTGATACAGAAAACTTGTTGATTTCTCAGCCAGATAATGGTGAGCAAGCACTTGAAATTGCTGATAACCTAATTCGTTCGGGTGCAATTGACTTAATTGTAATTGACTCGGTAGCGGCATTAACTCCAAGAGCTGAGATTGAAGGTGAAATGGGAGATTCTAAAATGGGTCTTCAAGCACGATTGATGTCTCAAGCGCTACGTAAGTTAACAGCTTCAATTTCTCGTACTCATTGTACAGCCATTTTCATTAACCAGTTGCGTGAGAAGATTGGTGTTATGTTCGGTAACCCAGAAACTACAACAGGTGGTAATGCATTAAAATTCTACGCTTCAGTTCGTTTAGATATCAGAAGATCTAGTCAAATTAAAGTAGGAGATGAGGTTATTGGTAACAGTACCAAGGTGAAGGTTGTTAAAAATAAAGTAGCGCCTCCATTCCGTAAAGCTGAGTTTGACATCATGTATGGAGCTGGAATATCTAAAACTGGTGAAATCATAGATATGGGTGTTGATTTAGGAATTGTTAAAAAGAGCGGTAGTTGGTTTAGCTATGGCGAAACTAAATTGGGTCAGGGTAGAGATGCTGTGAAACAATTGTTGAGCGATAATCCTGAATTAGCTGAAGAATTAGAAACAAAAATTAAAGCTGCAATTGCCGAAAAAACAGCTTAATTCTTAAATAGATTTAAAATTTGCTAGCCTAATCGATTATTCGGTTAGGCTTTTTTATTTTGCAGGCTATGAATAAATGGTGGTTGATAGGTGGGCTGTCGGTATTAATTTGGGCATGTAACGATGAGCCAAAGAGCGACAATGTTAAGGAAGTGTCTGAAGGTGTGCAGGTTGAACAAGTTGTAGATTCTATTGATATCTTGAATGAGATGATAAAGAAAGAACCTAAAAATGCATCTCTTTATGCTCAAAAAGCACGTATTTATCTGACTCAACAGCAAAGTGATTTAGCCATTGAAGAATATGAACGTGCAATTAAAGCTGACACTACCGATCCGACTTATTATTTAAAGAAGGCTGAGGTATTTTTTAATAGAGCTCAATTTGACAAATCAAGAAAAGAAACTGAACGTGTATTGGCTTTTGCTCCTGAAAATGCTCAAGCTAACTTAAGAATGGCATGGATTGCATTTGTTGTAAAAGGTTATGAAAAATCTTTAGAATACATCAATGAAGCTTTAAAAGCTGATGTACATTTAGCTGAGGCCTATTATTTAAAAGGACTTGTTTACAAGGATACCGAGAAATATAAAATGGCTGTCAGTAGTTTTAGAACGGCTACAGAACAAGACAATAACTACTACGAAGCTTGGGTTGAATTGGGCTATTTACATGGTTTAGCGAATAGTGACCTAACTACTTCGTACTACGATAATGCAATTCGTATTGATAGTACAAAGTATGAAGCACACTATAACAAAGGTTTTTTCTTGCAAGAAAGAGGCCGATACCGTGAGGCTTTAGATGAGTATGATGTTATTATTCGAAATAAACCATACTTCTATAATGCCTATTATAACAAAGGTTTTATTTATCTCGAGTATCTAGAAAAGTATGATAGTGCAGCTTATGAATTTACCCGCGTGATAGGTGTAAATCCTATGAATTTTAAAGCATTTTACAATAGAGGCCTAGCTTACGAAAGAGATGGAGAAGATAAAAAAGCACTTCAGGATTACGAAGAAGCGCTTAAATTAAAACCAACTTTCGATTTAGCAGCAGAAGGTAAAAGTAGGGTACTCGGAAATTAATAAATAATTTCCGAGTCGAATTTACCTACAGGTTGTTCGTATAATTTCCAGTATTCCTCTGCAATAGCATTTGGACTGTATTTCTTGTCTGACTCAGATACCTTTCCAGTTACAATAACCGATGCTACGTGAATTGGTGTTTCTTTTAAAGACTCATTCAATACTTCATTTAGATTTCTCAGGGCTGCTTTTCCTAAACCAAGTGATCCAAAATCAGGATTAGGTTTCAGTGCAAATCCACCTCCAGTGAAGAATATACTTCCAGATCCTTTTTCAAGCATTCCAGGTAAAACTGCTTTGGTAGCTGTTAGTGCACCCCCTACATTGATTTTGAAATCATCTGCGATTGATAAAGAAGTATCGCTTAAAATGTGAGTCTTCTTAATTTTTGAAGCGTTGTAAAGCAACACATCTACAGTGCCATGATCATTTTCAATTTTCTTGATGGCTTGCTTTACGGAGTTAGGCTCACCAGCTGTGGCGATGTAAGGAA
>CAJWSQ010000184.1 GCA_913045895.1 uncultured Flavobacteriales bacterium
GAGATTATGTAAATTCTTATCGCATGAAATTATTGGAGCAGCGCCTGAAGTTTAGCCAAGATGGATTGAAGCAAATTGCCTCTGATTTTGGCTTTGTAGATGAAAGTCATTTCACCAAGTTTTTTAGTAAACACAATGGTGATACTCCATCTAGGTATAGGGGGTGATTACGGGTAAATTATCTCGGCATTTCCGTCAATCACCAGCTTTTGGTTTTCATCTAAAACTTGAGTTCGAATAATGGCTTTGTTTTTTGGTAAGACTTCAAGCACTTCAAATGCTGCAGTGTAGTTGTGGTCTACAGCCATCGGTCTCTTAAATTGGAGGTCTTGCTCCATGTATATGGTTCCGTAACCTGGCCACAACGTTCCAAATACTTTTGAGAATACACTTCCGCCTAAAAAGCCGTGAATGATTCTTCTTTTGAAAATGCTTTTGGCAGCTTTTTCTTCATCTAAATGAATGGGATTGTTGTCTCCAGTTACCTGTGCAAAAAGGTTTACATCTTGTTGTGAAAACGAGAATTGATGTTGGTATTTGTCTCCTACTAACATGGTTTTGGATTTTATCCAAAAACTACATTCATATAGGATTATGAGTCTATTGATTCAATAAAAAAAGGGGTGCGATTTATGAGGTTTTATAGCTCCCAACCGAAGCCAGTAACTATTACATAATCAGATTCAGAAGCGCCTTCAATTGGTTGATTGTCGTAGTTGAGTGTAATACTTGCTTTGATGTAAAAATCTAGTGGTAAATCATAAGAAATGTCAAATCTATAATCTATACGATGTCTGCCAGATTCTGTGAAACTGGGATACCAATAGATGTTGGTGTAAAGGTTCAGGTCTCCCAAATCATAGAGGTTTAACTCGGTAGCAACTGCACCCTCGTAACTTTGTCTGTCAGCCGATTCAGTGGCTGTTTCAATTTCTTGGTAATCCTCGTTGTTGATCGCAACACCAATAAAGCTATTCCAATACCAAGTATTTTTTCTAACGATATAATAACCAGACCCTACAACACCAGTTGTACGCAAATTGAGGTTTTGCTCCGTATTGGATAAGAAGTTTAATGAGGCTCCAAAGAAAACTCCATTTCTTAGCATGTAATCAGAACTAGCAGAACCTTCAACGCGTCTAATTGGGCTAACATTGTCTTGTGTTGATCTTACTTGTCTATATGTGGTATTAACCGTCCATTGGTCAGTTTTAAATCCCAAGGCCGCACTAGCATTGTATTGTTGTAAGTTTTCTGCTTTTGTTCTGCTGTAGCCTAAATCAACAGAGGCTGATAATTTACTCCAAAAGGATTCATCTAATTGTCTGAAATAAACCACTTCATCAACCCAAACATCACGTTCTAGGTATTCATCTGATAAATGAAGTTTTCTGGGGCCAACAGTTTTTATAGTGGCATGTGTCAGTACTGTTTTGTCTGTTAAGTTAATGGTGTAGAGTTGATTGGTATAAATTTCAGATATTTTGGTCCATTCAATTTTAAAATCAGAATCGCTGTAGTCGGTTTCCATAGTTAAAACACCCTGATTTAGTGTTTTGATTTCTCCAACCAAGATATCTCCGTTGAATAATTTCAGGGTGTCTTTTTGAGCATTCGCGTAAAATGAAATGAAACTCATTCCAATAGTAAAAAGTATGATGGTTAATTTTTTAGCGATGTGTATCATCTGTCTATCAATCTCTTATTAAAAGTATTTAGAAGCCCCAACTCCAAAGCACCATGTGCTGTATCCTTCCCATTTGTTATCAAACAAAGCCTCTATCGAAATTTCATATTCTTTTGGCAATTCCCAGCCGTATTCAGCTCCAATCCTTGTGAGCCACAAAGCTTCTGTTGAGCTGTATTCTTGGCCACCTCCAACAAAAACACTTAAACTTTTGATAGGTTTAAAAATAGCAATAGCAGCTAGTGTAATGGGATATTTTCTTTTTAAAATTTCACCCTTTTTTGATCCTTCAGTGGCTTCAATATTAAAGTTTTGAATGAGGATGTCACTTTGTAATCCAACAGCCCATTTTTTATTGATCCAGAAATCGTAATCCAATCCCCATGTTGGTAATATTAGCCATTTTTTACTGCCATTTGATGTTAATGCATTTGGTACATGAGCATGTCCAAAAGTTAAAGTAAGACGGTTTCTTTTTAAAGAATCTGAAAGCTCGCCTTCTTGAGCAAGCCCAGAGAAATAAAAGCAAATAAGGGTTGATAAGGAGAGGATTCTAATGAACATGGCTGTAGCTTTTGGTATTGCTAAAATATCAATAATTATTGTTCTATCTATATTCATTATGAATATGTTATGAGTGTGTGTGATTCGGGTAAAATGTGTAATTTCAAGGTCAAAATCTAACTCTATGTACACTAATAAATGGAAGGTGACAGGCGTATTCCTGTTGATCTTTATAGCCTTAACTGGATGCTATCCTGATGGTCCAGAATATGTTGATGAACTTGATTTGGTTTTAACGGTACACGATGAATCATTAGATTACTCTACTTTCAATCGATTTGTAATGCCAGATACGGTTGTGTTTATTACCAACGGAAGAGATTCTGAGATTAGTGAAGACCAAGAAGAGTATATTTTAAATGAAGTAGCTACATCGTTTCAAGCTGCTGGGTGGACTAAGGTAGATACGCCAGATACGTCTGCAAGTGGTGATGTTGTTTTGTTGGTATCGGTATTAAAAAACGTTAACCTTAGCTTGTCTTATGGTTGGTGGGGTTATTGGGATTGGTGGTATGGATGGGGTTATTATCCGGGATATCCGGGTGGAGGCTATTATCCAATGTATCCGGGGCACTGCTGTTATTCATCTATTTATTCTTATGAAGATGGAACACTAATGATTGAAATGCTTGATCCAAATAGCCCTGTTTATAATGACGATGCAGATGCTCAAGGATTACCAGTAGTGTGGGGTGGATTTTGCAATGGATTGCTTCAAGGTTCAACTTCTAGTCTGAATAGAAGAATATCTACTTCTATTGATCAAATGATTTCTGATTCTCCTTACTTAATAAAATAACCAGCTATGAAAAACACAATTCCAATCAGTTTAATGGCGCTTTTATTAAGTGTCTCTGGTTCTATCAAAGCTCAAGAATACGATCAGTTTTTTACACTGGGTTATAACACTTCTTTGCCTTTAAGTGAGACAAGTGACTACATTGATGAATTCAGTTGGAGAGGCATCAATTTAGATGTTAAATACTTTGTGAAACGCAACATCACTTTAGGTGTAAATGGAGGGTGGAATGTCTTTCATTCAAATAGTGGAGGTGTGGTTAGTGAGTCTGTAACGGTGAATGACCAAATGCTAACACTTAGCGCTAAACAATATCGGTACATTAATGCGTTGCCGATTTATTTTACAGGATCTTATATTGCCGATTTGGAGTCTGTTATGCTATATGCTGGAACTGGGATTGGCGGGCAATATGTGGCGCAAAGAATTCAAATGGGGCAATATATTATCGAATACGATGAGTTTCAATTTGCAGTAAGTCCACATGCTGGGGTTTACATTCCGCTCAATTATTACATGATGGTGAATGTGGGTGTGCAATACAACCAATCTTTTACTTCTTCAGATGCTGTTCAATTGTCTAACCTAGCCTTCAATGTTGGTTTAACTTGGGGTAAATAATCGGCTACCGATATGAAAAAATTAGCGTTCATTATTCTACTTATCTCAATAGCTACCTTGGGTTTTTCTCAAGGTCAAGTAGAGATTTCAGCCTTTTCAGGATATACGTTTAAAAGTGAGTTTAATATCTCTGGTGGAGACTGTAAAGTGAGAGATGGTTATACTGGTGGTATGAGTTTGGGCTTTTATGTAGATGACAATTACTCGATAGATATCATGTATACCCGCCAACGATCTCAACTTAGAGCACAATCAATCTTTTTGGATGAGGTTTATCGAGATAATATATCCATCAACTACATTTTAATTGGTGGTAATAGGTTGTTTACCTCAATAGATGATGATTTTCAACCCTATGGAGGAATTAAAATAGGAGCTGTAATCATTGATTATACAGATCCTTCGCAAAATCAAATTGTGAAATTTGCAGCAAATGCCAATTTAGGTGTGAAATATTATTTGTCTGATGTTTTAGGTTTAAAAGCTGGAATGAATTTGAGCTTTCCAATAACCGATGCGGGTGCATCTTTGGGTTGGAGTAGTGGAGGAGGAACATCTGTAGGTGTTTCAACTTGGTCTCCTATTGCTCAATTCGCGTTTTTAGGCGGAATAACTGTTCGTTTGGGGAATTAAAACCTGAAATTTAAGAAGGCGTTAAATCCTTCAAAAGCAAATATCACTTTGCCGTTGAAATCATCCGATAAAGGGATGTCTTTAATTCTGTAATTACTATTCAAGTAGCCAGCTCCAATACCAATGTTTTTGGTGATGAAATAGCTTAAGGTCATATTTGTTTCTAGGATTCTAATGTCAATACCAGAAACAGATAACCAAAAGTATTCGAGACTATATCGGGCAAGCAGCTTTGGTGTAAGGTATCCAGATCCGTGTATTCCAAACAAAACAGCTGGTGCGCCAATGCTTGCAGTAGCGCTGTAGAATTCAGAATTAAAGTTTGCGTCTATTCCTGTTTTAAATTTCACATATCTTAAACCACCAGATAATCCAGCATTCCAATTGGGTTTATCAAAAACAGCGTATCTGTATGTTAATGCATAGTAGAAAACATCAAAATCTATTTTTGCTCTAGCACCAGCTTCAAAAGTGGTGTCTTTGAAATCAAAACTTTGATTTAAAGTTAGCGTGTTGCTTCTATTAATATTGGTGTATGAGCCTACTATTTGTGATCTATCGCTGAGCCTGAAAATTCCAGAAATTCTGAAAACATTCATCTCATTTTCAAGCTTAAAATCATCTTCAAGGTTAAGTTCGGTTCCAAAACCAATTTTAGAATCTACTCTCAATGAAGTTGTTAACTGTGGATGGAAGCTTCCGGCAGAAATATAGACTCGAGGTTTAACTAAAAGCTCGTCTGAACTCATGTAGCTTTGAGCGTATGCAACTGAGTTTGAAAGAATAAAACAAGAGATAATAAGTGAAACTCGAAACCTCATAACACTCAATTCGACTTGTTTATTACACATCTAAAACCAAGGTGTTCTTGTCCAGAATCGAAGGCAGTTGCCATTCTTGCACTAGGTCTGTAATTGCTGCAATATTGATCAGTACACAAAAACGAGCCACCTTTTGTTACTCTTTTAGGTACCAGAGGATCTAAAGGATCCATACTGCTTTGTGGACCTTGAGGGTTGTTACATACGCTAATATTCGCAAGCTTTTGATTTTTGTTATGAGTATCAATTCTGTACCAGTCTTTTGTCCATTCCCAAACATTTCCGATCATATCGTATAGTCCAAAATCGTTTGGTGGATAGCTTTTTACAGGAGCAGTAGTTGCGTATCCATCTGCTTGTGAGTTATGCTTGGGAAAAGTGCCTTGAAAAAAGTTAGCTAGGTATTTTCCGTCTGGAGTCAATTGATCTCCCCAGGCAAAGGCTCGTAAGTTTTTACCTCCTCGTGAAGCAATTTCCCACTGAACTTCCGTAGGTAGTTCTTTTCCCGCCCATTCTGCATATGCTTGTGCATCTTCAAAAGCGATTTGTACAACAGGGTGATCATCTTTTCCATCAATATTGCTGTCTGGCCCGTGTGGGTGTTTCCAATCGGCTCCTAATTCCCATTTCCACCATTGAGAAATATCGTAAAGGTTAGCAACCTCTTGCGGTTCAAAAATCATAGATCCAGGTTGTAACAGAGATTCGTCTGGTTTTGGAGTTCCTTCTGGTAACTGCTTTTTTATTTCTTCCCAATCTACGGGTCTTTCAGCAACAGTAACGTACCCTGTGGCATCTACAAATTTTCTAAATTGGGCGTTAGTGACTTCAGTTTCATCAATCCAATATCCAGAAACAACCACTTCATAGCCTTTTGCTTCAGTTGGGTTTGCATTGGTATCGTTTGTGCCAATAATGTACTTCCCTGCAGGAATCCAAATCATTCCACTTGTATTGATTTCTTTAGTGGATGAGCTGAATTCTTTTTTTTGATTTTCAGCTTTGGTTTGAGGTTCTTGTTTGCAAGAGTATACCAAAGTAAGAGTTGAAAAAAGTAGAAATTTAGATAGCGTTTTCATAAGTTGTAAGCTAATGAGTTGGGTAAATCGAGTTCCAGTCTTTGGCCATATCTATCACAGTCCATCCTT
>CAJWSQ010000185.1 GCA_913045895.1 uncultured Flavobacteriales bacterium
TCTAATTTCTTAGCAATCTCCAACACTGGATCTTGAACACCTAAAGCTGTTAATACATCATCAGCAGCTTTTTTGATGATACGAGCACGAGGATCGAAGTTTTTGTATACACGGTGACCGAATCCCATTAAACGGAATGGATCATCTTTATCTTTTGCTTTAGCAATGAATTTCTCAACATCACCACCATCTTCACGAATGGCTTCAAGCATTTCAATTACAGCTTGGTTAGCACCACCATGAAGTGGGCCCCAAAGTGCATTGATACCAGCAGAAATTGAAGCATATAAACTTGCGTGAGATGAACCTACGATACGTACAGTTGATGCAGAACAGTTTTGTTCGTGATCAGCATGAAGAATCAATAATTTGTTCAATGCACCAGCAATAACAGGATCTACATTGTACTTCTCAGCTGGAAGCGCGAACATCATTTTCATGAAGTTCTCTGTGTAAGATAAATCGTTATCTGGGTAATTTACCGGATGACCTTGTTCGTTTTTGTAAGCCCAAGCAGCCATAGTAGGTAACTTAGCCAAAATACGAATGATGCTCATGTTTACTTCATCCCAAGATCTGTTAGGATCTAATGATTCAGGATAGAAAGCTGTTAATGAACATACCATTGAAGATAAAACTCCCATTGGGTGCGCGTTTGAAGGAAACCCTTCTAAAATTTTGCGCATATCTTCATGGATAAGCGTATGTTTTTTGATCGACTCTACAAACTCATCATATTGAGCTTTTGTAGGAAGTTCACCGTAGATAACTAAATATGAAACTTCTAAAAAATCAGCTTTTTCAGCTAACTCTTCAATTGAGTATCCTCTGTAGCGTAATACGCCATTTTCACCGTCAAGGTAAGTAATGCTACTTTTAGTTGAACCAGTATTTTTGAAGCCTGGATCTAGAGTAATAGCTCCTGTTTGAGCTCTTAGTTTACCTATATCAATTCCTACTTCGTTTTCTGTACCGGTTACAAGCGGTAATTCATAAGTTTTACCGTTAATTTTGAGTTCAGCAAATTCTGACATGACAGAGTATTTCTTTTAAATTATGTTATACCAATAATCTCCTTAGAGAGAGCCTCGCGAATTTAACGAATAGGTTTGGCTCCTAAGGATATTTTACTTAACAAATTTTAAATCTCGACCCAAATATTTTGCGTTCTGACCCAATTCTTGCTCGATGCGTAGCAATTGGTTGTATTTCGCAATTCTATCTGAACGTGAAGCCGAGCCAGTTTTAATTTGTCCAGTGTTCAATGCAACAGCTAAATCTGCAATTGTTGTATCTTCAGTTTCACCCGAACGATGACTCATTACAGAAGTGTAACTACTTCTATGAGCCATGTCAACTGCATTGATAGTTTCAGTTAATGAACCAATTTGATTCACTTTAATTAAGATCGAATTAGCTGTATCGTTATCAATACCTTTTTTCAATCTTTCAGTGTTGGTTACAAATAAATCATCTCCAACCAACTGTACTTTATTCCCGATTTTATCAGTTAGTAATTTCCAACCGTCCCAATCGTCTTCATCACAACCATCTTCAATTGAAATAATAGGATATTTATTTACCCAATCATTCCAATAATCAACCATCTCGGCTGGAGTTAACTCATCACCTGATGATTTTTTGAAATGGTAAACACCTTTGTCTTTGTTGAAGAATTCACTTGAAGCAGCATCCATAGCAATATACATATCTTCTCCTGGCTTGTATCCAGCAGATTCTATCGCTTTCAATACATATTGGATAGCTTCTTCGTTACTTGCGATATTTGGTGCAAATCCACCTTCATCACCTACGTTAGTAGACAATCCTTTTGATTTCAATACTTTTTTCAAGTGATGAAAAACTTCCGTTCCCCAACGAAGACCTTCGCTAAATGAAGGTGCTCCAACTGGCATCACCATAAACTCTTGAAAATCGATACTGTTATCAGCATGAGAACCTCCGTTAAGAATGTTCATCATTGGAATTGGAAGTGTGTTTGCGTTTACACCTCCTACATATCTATAAAGTGGTAAACCATGAAAAGATGCTGCAGCTTTAGCAGCCGCTAAAGAAACACCCAAAATGGCATTTGCTCCTAAATTCCCTTTGTTTGGGGTACCGTCTAATTCTAATAATGCAGCGTCTAGAGCTGACTGATTTGTTACGTCAAAGCCACGTAATTCATCATTGATGATTCCATTTACATTTTCAACGGCTTTTAAAACGCCTTTACCCATGTAAATACCTTCATCATTATCGCGAAGCTCTACTGCCTCGTGTATTCCTGTTGAAGCTCCTGATGGAACTGCAGCTGAACCAACTGCTCCACTAGCAGTGTACACATCTACTTCAACTGTTGGGTTACCCCTAGAATCTAATATTTGTCTCCCTACGATTTGAGTAATCTGACTCATAACTCGGTAATGTTATATGTTATGCTTTATGTTCTTTCATCAGGTTGATAAAGTCATCGAACAGATATCTTGAATCGTGAGGACCAGCAGATGCCTCTGGGTGATATTGTACACTGAATGCAGGTACGTCTGTTCTTTTAATTCCAGCCAAAGTATCATCATTCAAATGCTTGTGAGTAATCTCAACATTAGAATGACCTTCAGCTGAATCAGTATCTACAACAAAACCGTGGTTTTGTGATGTTATTTCTCCTTTTCCTGTTACCAGGTTTTTTACTGGATGATTAATTCCACGATGACCGTTGAACATCTTTTTAGTTGATAATCCTGAAGCGATAGATAAGATTTGATGACCTAAACAGATACCGAATGTTGGTACGTTTTTAGTCATTAATTCTTCAACTACTGCTGTTTCGTTTGGCATAGCAGCTGGATCACCAGGGCCATTGCTCAACATCACACCATCAGGGTTCCATTCTAAAACTTCATCCAGTTTTGTATTGTATGGGAATACTTTTAAGTAACACCCTCTATCAGCTAGGCATCTTAAGATGTTTAGCTTAACACCGTAATCCATCACTGAAACTTTTAATTCAGCATCAGGATTACCCATAAAGAAAGGTTCTTTGGTTGATACTTTAGAAGAAAGTTCTAGTCCTTCCATTGAAGGAACTTCTTTCAACTGCTTTTTCAGTTCTTCAACATCAAGTGTTTCAGATGAAATGATTGCATTCATAGCACCTGCTTGTCTGATGTATCTTACTAAAGCTCTTGTATCAACATCTGAAATACCAACGATACCGTTATTCTCGAAATACTCTTGAACTGTGGCATCGCCTGATGGTCTTGAATGAACATCAGAGAATTTTTTACAAACAAGTCCAGCAATTTTCACTGAATCAGACTCAACCTCATTTGCTTGGGTACCATAGTTCCCGATGTGAGATGGAGTCATAACTAAAATTTGTCGGTAGTAAGAAGGATCTGTAAAGATCTCTTGATATCCGGTCATGCCGGTATTAAATGCGATTTCTCCTGTAGTCGTTCCAACTTTCCCAGCTGATTTCCCTCTGAATACAGTTCCGTCTTCTAACAATAAAATAGCGTCTGCTTTCTCTTTGAATCTCATAACCTACAAATAAAAAAAGGATAGTGCCAATAGACACTATCCTTTTAAAACAACTTTATCTTAAACACATATAATTATTCTGCAGCCTTGTCATCAGAATTATCAGCTTTTTTGTTAGCTGTTTCATTGTTGTCAGCTTCAGGAGCTGCTGCTTTTGTTTCTTCAGCAACTTCTGGTGCAGTAGTTTCAGTTGAAGCGGCTTTAGATGAACCTCTTCTACTTCTTCTTGTACGTGTTTTTGTTTCTGCTTTTGCTCCGTAGATTTCATTGAAATCAACCAATTCAATCATACACATCTCAGCAGCATCACCTAAACGGTGACCCGTTTTGATGATACGAGTGTAACCACCTGGACGTTCACCAATTTTAGGAGCTACCTCTCTAAAAAGTTCAGTAACGGCTTGCTTGTTTTGCAAGTAGCCAAATACTACTCTTCGAGAATGTGTGGTATCTTCTTTTGATTTAGTGATAAGTGGTTCTACATATGAGCGAAGAGCCTTTGCTTTAGCAACTGTTGTGTTGATTCGCTTGTGCTCAATCAAAGAAGAAGCCATATTAGCTAACATCGCTTTGCGGTGTGCTGATTTTCTTCCTAAGTGATTGAATGCTTTCTTGTGTCTCATCTTAATCGATCTTTAACGAAGTATCACTACTTCTAGGTCTTTTGTTAGTCTTTATCCAACTTATACTTTGCTACATTCATTCCGAAAGTTAGTCCTTTACGTTCAACCAACTCATCTAATTCAGTTAAAGACTTTTTACCAAAGTTTCTGAATTTCAATAAATCGCTACGTTGATATTGAACTAAATCTCCCAATGTTTCAACTTCAGCAGCTTTCAAACAGTTAAGTGCACGAACACTTAAATCTAGATCTGTTAGCTTGCTTTTAAGAAGCTGACGCATGTGTAAGATATCTTCGTCAAATTCTTCTTCCGCTACTTTTTCATCAGTATCTAATGTGATTTTCTCATCAGAGAATAACATGAAGTGATGAATTAAAATCTTAGCAGCTTCTTTGAGTGCATCTTTAGGATGAATTGATCCATCAGTTTCAATGTCTAAAACCAATTTTTCATAATCCGTTTTTTGCTCTACACGATAGTTCTCGATAGAGTATTTAACGTTTCTGATTGGTGTAAAGATTGAATCGATAGCAACTTCACCTAATGGAGCTCCGGAATTCTTGTTTTCTTCTGCCGGCACGTAACCTCTTCCTTTTCCAATTGTAAGTTCTAATTGTAAACTTACAGTCTCATCCATGTTACAGATAACTAAATCTGGATTCAACACTTGGAAAGCAGAAGTGTACTTACCTATATCACCAGCAGTAAAAGCGTTTTGACCTTCTACCTTAACAATAACTTTTTCTGTGTCGGTATCTTCAATTTGACGCTTGAAACGTACTTGTTTCAAGTTCAAAATGAATTCGGTCATATCTTCAATTACCCCTTTAATGGTTGAAAACTCATGCTCAACGCCCTCAACTTTCACAGAAGTGATTGCAAAACCTTCTAAAGATGAAAGAAGAATTCTTCTTAATGCATTTCCTACTGTGATGCCATATCCTGGCTCTAACGGACGGAACTCAAATTGACCGTTACGATCGTCAGAGTTCAACATGATCACTTTATCAGGCTTCTGAAATTCGAGTATCGCCATGTTTCTTAAGGGTTTATAGATTATTTCGAGTAAAGCTCGACAATCAGTTGTTCTTTGATATTTTCTGGAATGTCTTCACGAGCAGGAACACTCATGAACTTACCTGTGTAAGAAGACTTATCCATTTCTAACCATGGGTAACTACGGTTAATTGTTTCTAACGCTTCAGTTACTGTTGGTATTGATTTAGATTTTTCACGAACAGAAATCACATCACCTGGTTTCAATTCGTAAGAAGGTACGTTAACAAGTTCACCGTTAACTAAAATGTGACGGTGTGTAACAAATTGACGTGCAGCTCTTCTTGTTGGTGCAATACCTAAACGGAATACAGTGTTATCTAAGCGAGACTCGCAGTATTGTAATAAAGTCTCACCTGTAATACCTTTAGCACGTGATGCTTTATCAAATAATTTAGCGAATTGACGCTCTAGAATTCCGTAAGTATATTTTGCTTTTTGTTTCTCAGCCAACTGAACAGCGTATTCAGATTGTTTCATTCTACGCTTGTTCGGTCCGTGCATGCCTGGAGGATAGTTTTTCTTCTCCAATGCTTTATCTGGACCAAAGATAGGCTCTCTGAAACGTCTTGCTATTTTTGATTTAGGACCTCTATATCTAGCCATTGTTCTTTACTTTATGCGCTGATCAGCGGATTATACTCTTCTACGTTTTGGAGGACGACAACCATTGTGAGGCAATGGAGTAACATCGATGATCTCAGTTACTTCTATACCTAAGTTGTGCATTGAACGAATTGCAGATTCGCGACCTGCACCTGGACCTTTAACGTAAACTTTAATTTTACGTAGACCAGCGTCATGAGCAACTTTAGCACAATCTTCAGCAGCAACTTGTGCAGCGTAAGGTGTGTTTTTCTTAGATCCTCTAAAACCCATTTTACCAGCAGAAGACCAAGAAATAACTTGACCTGAAGCGTTGGTAATAGAGATGATGATATTGTTGAAAGACGAGCTAATGTGAGCTTGTCCAACTGGATCAACTTTTACTTTTCTCTTCTTTG
>CAJWSQ010000186.1 GCA_913045895.1 uncultured Flavobacteriales bacterium
CATATGCGTGGTAGGGTAGCTTCAGTAAACTCCATGTTTGTGGGATCTTCAAATGAACTTGGTGCATTTGAAAGTGGATTGACAGCAAAATTGTTTGGTACCGTTCAAGCTGTTGTAATAGGAGGTAGCATCACTATTCTAACGGTGCTTGGCACTGGACTATTTCTTCCGGCATTAAGAAATCTCCAGTTCAAAGATTTAATGGAGAAAGAAGAAGAATAGCTATTTATTTAGTGTAGAGTTGATGGTTAATGGTGTATGGTTTAGCTAGTTCAGGATGGCGAGTTTTGTAATCGTACATTACATTGATTTCTACCAAACCTATAAATCTCCCAACACTTATTTGTCAGGCTGAGTGTTTCTGCCCTCAGCAGAAACGTATCAAAGTTTAGGTATCTTCAAATTCAATGTTCAATAGCGTTGTGAAAAGTATCCAATTAAGGTGTGAGTAAATTATTCTTGAAATTGTTGATAGAGCAAACAACGATATAGGGCGCAGTAGCCGTAATTGCGATCCTTTGGATCAAAGCATGAAGGCGTAACAAGTCCCCGGTTTCGGAGAGAAGCGAAGAAAATCGTCTGTCTATCAACTTGATTTTTTCCTACTCTTTTTTATCAAGAAAAAAGAGTTAAAAAGAGAGTGGGCGGAGAGAAAACTTTAAACTACCAGAGAATATTCTTCGTGAAAAAACTAACAATATCGAATTACTTATACGAATGATATTTACATTCAAATACCAACTGTAACGTTCGTAAATCCTTTTCTTGCTCTTTTACCTTGATGTAAAAGAACAAAACATCAAGTTGTTAGAGAGGCGATTTTTTCCGTTTCACTCCAAAACCAGAGACTTGTTACGCCTACATGCTATGATTCTTTCGAATCGCACTTTCGGCTAATACGCCCTGTATCGCTGGCTCTATCAACGGTTTAAAATAGGGTGTGAGCAGTATTAAATTATGGGTGTTCAAATGAACAAGTGTATCAAGTTTCTATAAAGATTGGATTCAAATAAATCATCTGTCTCCCTCGATACAATACCTCACTGCGTATGGTACCACTCGGGATGACAGTTTCTTTGTACTTGGTACTTAATACATCGTACCTCTTTGCGAAAGTCTTTGTGCCTTTTGTGGTTGGGGAAAGAAGGGTATGGCGTTGGATAGAGAGTTGCTAGTTTAAAACAACAAATGAGAGATGGATGGAACCTCCTCTCATTTGAAATGCCGCTACAGTGTAGCGATATGAAATTGATAAAGAGTTTAAAATGCTCGAATTGGTCGCACTCTATTTGTCGTGTTTTTGACCTCGTTGTTAATTGGGCCTGTAGCACCTGAACCACCTGACCAAACGTTAACTAAATTAATGTTGTAAGTACCACGAGTGGTAGAAGTCCAATAGTTAACCGTTCCGCCTCCCCAGCCATTAAAAATTTGTCTAACATCGTATAATAACGACATTTCATATTCAGACGGCAAGTACCAATCACCATAAGTTACACCATTTTCAGTTACAGAGTAATCAGCAGCAACTTTTGCGGCAAAAGTACCTGATGTATTATCGGCTATTTGTGCAGCAATAATAAGTGCAGTATTCATTTTACCAGCATATAAACCATTACCCGAAGCACCTACAATTCTGTTAACACCGTTACTCCAAGTCACCATTCCACCTTGGTCAGAAGTAGCTGCAATTAAACCGTGTTGACCTGTAGCATCAACCCAAAAAATTATACCACCTTGGTAACTTTGTCCTATACTACGTGTTTGCGTACTAACCACATATGGGCTAGATGTTGTACCAGATCCTGAAACAGTTACGTTAGTTCCAGCAATAACATTTGTTTCAGAGCCATCTACTGACGTTTGGTTAACCCAAGCGTAGTTACCGTTTCCATCTGTTTCAAGTACTTGTCCGCTAGTACCACCAGTTGGAAGTTCAATTTCGTTGGTAGGATCAGCATCAGCATCATTAGAAGTAGTAACATAACCGTTGTTAGCTACATAAGCGTCTACTTCAGCTTCACTAAGTTGCGTGTTAGTATCAACTGTTTGGTTAACCCAAGCGTAGTTACCGTTGCCATCTGTTTCAAGTACTTGTCCGCTATTACCACCAGTTGGAAGTTCAATTTCGTTGGTAGGATCAGCATCGGCATCATCTACCATATCGTTTACAACGTTTTCAGCACTTTTAGCATGCAAAGCGTAAGGTACACTCATTAATTGGCTTGTACCAGTTATGGTATAATTGGTGCCACCTGTTGGGTCGGTTTCTGTTAGAATAAAATAAGGTCCATTGGCCCAATCTATAGTAGAAAAGTCACCACTTACTACGGTTCCTTCTCCAATTTCTAAACTTACTAATCCGTTAGCATTTGTTGTAGGTGTTTGTGTTTCAACGTAAACGGCAGTTCCATTTGCAGAACCTTGTAGAATACTTATTTGCATACCTACGGCTTGACTAGATACTAAAGCATCGCTACTGTTTCTTACTACAGCTTGATAGCTCATTTTTTCAGGTGTTTGAGCATAAACACTTGCAGTCAATAGTAATACTGCACAAATAGTTAATATTTTTTTCATGAAACTATGGGTTTAAATATTGATCAAATTGGTTTTTAATTTTTTATGATTTTAAATGATTGTACTTTTCTGTTTTTCTGGGTTACAACGTTGAGAAAGTATGTTGCAGCAGCTAAACTTGATGTGTTTATTTCCGTTTGATCTGCTGTTACATTTCCGGTGTTTAATAATCTACCCTGCATATCATACAGCTGATACGACAATTGTTCGTTGTTGTAATCACTTATTTGTAGAGTCAAATTATCAACAGTTGGATTTGGAAATACCGACAGCGAAATAGTTAGTTCTGTTTCATTTATACCTACAGTATAAATTTCGTAGGGTTGTTGCACGCCTTGTGCTACACTTCCGTTTGTACCAGTTGAAGTGGTATAAGCTACTTGCCCTAGGGTGTAACTAGTTGATCCACCTGATCCAGTGGCTTCACCACCTGCAGCTACTAAATTTTGCTGTGCCTTTAATCCTCCTAGTCCTAAGAGCAGAAGTGCACTACATGTTATCATTTTTTTGTGTTTCATAAGCTTTAATTTGTGTTTAAATTGAAAGGGTATCTCTGTCGTTATATGCGATTATCGGCAGTAATTTTATTCAAGATATATTGGAGTGAACATTGAACTATAAAAGGGATAGATATATCCTGTTAAAAGTTCAGTTAGAATTGAGCTGTTTGTGCTCTTGTGATAAAGAATTTGATATATAGCTATAGCCTATATATAGCATATTGTTATGATTTGTGGTATTGTAATAAATAAAGAGTGAAATCAGTTGATTTGTAGTTGAAGAATTCGAGTAGGTAAATGATCATAAAATTAGGTTTAGTCAAAGCTAAAATGTTTGGTTGGGTTTTGCAAGTTTGGAGGAGGGTTTAGAGTTTAGAGTGAATGGTTGATGGTGGAAAAGCACAGGGGGCACGGATGCTCAGGGGCTTAGGATAAAGAGTTTGTCCCGATGTTCCGATAAATCGGAATCGAGAACACACTAATGATTCACTTAGGTGAATTCACTGTGGTTCTATGATCGGGATCAAGAAAGCACTAGCATTTCACTTGTTGTGAAAGTGCTGTGTTTCTTGGAGTGTAGAGTGGATGGTGGAGAGTGAAATCCGTTGACTGAGCGGAGTCGAAGGCAATAGGGTTAGGGCAAAGAGGCGCAGAAGCTTAGAGGCGTGGAATAAAAGTTAGTAGGTTTGAAGTTGGGAGTTTGTATTTAATACAGGCTGTGCAAAGTATGAGAGTTGAGATTCTGAATCAAGTTCAGAATGACGCTCAATGGATGTCTCAACTTAATATTTTGTCTTGCTGAACCCCGTTTCAGCATTTCAGCTAAAATTGGTTTGTGTTCCTTGTACTTAATTCCTAATACTTCGTACCACTTTTGTGAAAGTCTTTGTGCTCTTTTGTGTCTTTGTGGTTGAAATTATGTGAGAGGCTTCGATACATTTCTGCTTTCACAGAAACACTCAGCCTGACTGAAAGAGGTTAGGTGGTTTGAGGTTGGGGAGTTTGTGCATTTATTGAAGGTCATACAAAATATAATAGTTGAGATCCTGAAACAAGTTCAGGATGACCAAAAAAATACAGAGCCGAAGTGCCTTAAAAACTAAAATACTTCCTTCCAGCTTCATCAAACAAAATATGTGGTTCAATTCGGAAAGCCTTTTGAATGTTTTCGCTGGTGAAAACCTCATCAGCTGTGCCTGAGGCAAGCAGCTTACCATCGTGAATTAAAACCGCTTGATGGGCGTAACGGTACGCCAAATTCAAATCGTGAACCACACCAACAATCACCAACGGTTGCATCGTCATCATGCGCTGCAAAAGCTTCATGAATTCATATTGGTAATGGATATCCAAATAGGTGAGTGGCTCATCCAAAAGCAGATAGCGTGTTGCTGCGTTTTCTTCTGGCCATATTTGAGCCGAAACTCGAGCAAAATGTACGCGTTGTTTTTCGCCACCACTCAAGGTAAGGTAGTTTCTATCAGCCATGTCTTCAATATCGAAAAACTGCATGTCTTCATTTACAATCGCTTGATCTTTGGGCGTTGCTTTGCTTTCAAAATGCGGATAACGTCCCATCATAACCACTTCGCGAACGGTTAGTGGAAATGCTAATTCTACATTCTGCGAGAGGATGGCTCGGTTCTTAGCCAAATCAGCTTTCGATTGCTTTTTCAAATCCACGCCATCCCAAGTAATAGACCCCGAAGTGCATGGATGTTCTTGACTCAACAACTTGATTAAAGTAGATTTTCCAGCTCCGTTAGGACCAATAATCATCGCAATTTCGTTGGGTTTGAATTCCAGTGAAATGTCTTTCAGCAAGGTTTTTCCCTGAATCGTAAATCCGATATTTTCAACTTGAATCATGCTAAAAGTAGTATTCGTTTTTGCGTAAGATGTAGATGAAAACAGGCACACCAACAATGGTGGTTACAATGCCAATTGGCAATTCGGCTGGTGCTAAAATCAAGCGAGCGAGAATATCGGCAATGCTTAAAATCAAGGCACCCATCAACAAACTTCCGGTGAGTAAATAGCGCGTATCAGAACCTTTGATGATGCGGAGCAGGTGAGGAACAACCAAGCCAATAAAAGCAATAACACCCGTAAAGGCCGTGGCGATTGAAACCAAAATGACATTTACCAAAAGCACTTTGATTTTCAGTGTTTTGATGTTTACACCCAAGTTTCCAGCTTCTTGCTCGCCCAACATCAACGCATTGAGCTGTTTGGCGTATCGGAAACCAAATCCAGTGCAAATCAAGCAGCTTAGTCCAACTAAAATAACCGAGTGCCAATTAGCGCCCGAAAGCGTTCCTAAATTCCAAAAAGTAATGGAACGTGCCTGCGGATCTCTCGCGATGTAAGACAAGAATCCAACGCCACTTAAAAACAAGGCGTTGATGGCAATTCCAATCAGCAATAAGGCAATGGTTGAAGTTTTGCGGTGTCTTTTATTCTCAGCCAAAAAGAACACCAAAAAGGTGGCTAAAATGCCGCCCATGCAAGCCGCAATGGGTAAGGTCCATTCGCCAGCGTTAATATTAAGCGTTGTGCCGAGTGTAAAATACAAAGCAGCTCCAAAAGCCGCTCCGCTGGATGTTCCAACTAAACCAGGTTCTACAATGGGGTTGAGGAATAAGCCTTGCATCAAAACGCCACCAACGGCCAAGCTACCACCAACAATGGCAGTAAGAATGGCTCTTGGTAAACGGATTTCTAAAAAGATACGCTCGGTTAACGTCATGCTATCGGCATCATGAAAGAGTTTAGAAAATGCACTCAGCATCACATCTAAACTGATTTCAACGGCTCCAAACAAAATGGAGCTGATGACAGCCAGCGTAGTTAAAACCGATAATATCAGATAAATGGATTTACGACTCATGAGCTGTGTTTCCTTCACGGTGAATCAATTCTTGTAATTTCAACACATTCTCACCGGTGCGCGGACCGAAATAAATCAAGTCGTGCGCTTCAATGCGGTAGATTCTGCCATTTTTAGCAGCGTTGGTTAAAGCAACTCCTGGTAATTCTAAAATTTGCTCAGGTGAGCCTAAACGATCGTATCCGAAATCAGTTAATAAAATCACATCT
>CAJWSQ010000187.1 GCA_913045895.1 uncultured Flavobacteriales bacterium
TCCGATCTAGGTTACTACGATGCTTATTACACCAAAGCTCAACAAGTTAGAAGAGTGATTTTCGATTGGACCAATGATGTGTTCAGCAAATTCGATTTCTTAATCACACCAACAACTCCAAATACAGCATTTAAAATTGGCGAAAAAGGAGATGATCCTATTTCGATGTATTTGGAAGACCTCTTTACCGTTCATGCTAACTTAGCCGGAGTACCGGGAATTTCAATTCCTGCCGGAAAAGATCAAAAAGATTTGCCACTGGGTTTACAAATCATGGCTAATCGATTTGAGGAAGAAAAAATGCTTGCTTTTGCTCGCTATTTTTCTGAATTGGCATAATCCTGTCAACAATATATCGTTAAAACAAAGTTTGCACCATTCCGTATAATGCGTTTGGGAATACGAACTTTGATGAAAAGCCAAAAGGAAGAAGCTATGAAGAGATGGTTTATTGGGATGATGTGTTTGATACCTTTTGCGAATCTTTCGGCAGCAACGCCCGAAAACGATACTACGCAACAACTAAAGGTAGACACTACAGTACTTTTAATTGACAATCCTTTTGTGTCGATGCTCGATAGCATGGCACTTGCTCCGTATTTTGAGTTCTTTGCTCTTGAAACAGATACTAGCGTCTTAAATACGTATGGTTTTGAGGCAGACTCTATCCCGATGCATGATGATGCATTTTTCCGAGAGAAATTAATGGAGCTCGATATGCAAACACCATTCAATTTGGTGTACAACGATCGAGTGAAAGCATTCATCAACCTATATGCTGTAAAACGCAGAGAGCAAACGGCTAAACTTTTGGGATTACAAAACTTCTATTTCCCAATGATTGAAGAGGTTTTGGACCAATACCAAATGCCTTATGAATTGAAATACTTAGCTGTAATTGAATCTGCTTTAAATCCAAAAGCACGTTCAAAAGCAGGAGCTGTTGGTATGTGGCAATTCATGTACTCAACAGGTAAGATTTACGGATTACACATGAATTCATACATGGATGAGCGTATGGATCCTGTAAAATCTACCGAAGCAGCTTGTAAATATTTGAGCTTCTTGTACAACATTTATGGCAAATGGGATTTAGCTCTAGCAGCATATAACTGTGGCCCTGGAAACGTGAATCGTGCCATGCGCAGATCGGGTTCTAAAGATGGAAACTACTGGGATTTATACCCATACCTTCCTCGTGAAACCAGAGGTTATGTGCCTGCATTTATTGCTGTGAATTACGTAATGAGTTTTCCTGAAGCACACAATATTTATCCCGTTGAACCACGTATCAGTTTCTTTGAAACAGATACCGTTCATGTGTGTAAACCAATGGATTTGAAATACATTGCTGAAAATATGGATGTAAGTTTAGAAGATTTACGCTTTTTAAATCCATCTTACTCTCAGAATTTCATTCCTGCATACAGCAACAAAACTTCAATTCTTAGATTGCCGCGAACAGATTTAGGTGTGTTCTATCAAAATGAAGATCACATTTATGTGATGGCAAATCCAGAGAAAGAAAATGATGGTACAACTATCAAAGCTTTTCAAGAAGATCGTATAGTTTATCGTGTAAGAAGTGGCGATTATTTAGGAAAAATTGCAAGTAGATATCACGTTTCAGTTTCTAGCTTACGCAGATGGAATGGTTTAAGAAATAATAATATTCGTGTGGGGCAAAGGCTTGTGATTTACCCTAGTGGAAATCATGTAGCTACTAAATCGGCTCCTGAAAAACCAAAACCAATTCAAACCACCCAGAGTGGTAATTATTTGTATTACGAAATTCAGTCGGGTGATACGCTTTGGGATATAGCTAAGGCAAAAGGTATTAGTGTTGATGAGTTGAAGCGATTAAATCGCAACATTAACTACAACAATATGAAACCTGGCACGAAAATTATTGTTGGTACAAACGGATAATCCAACAACAATGAAAAAGCTACAGTTTTCTTTCTTTTTACTGATTTCTATTTTTCTGATTACTTCATGTGAAGATGATGGTAAACCCATTCCTATTGGGAATTTAAGTGGTAGACCTGGAGAAGTAGTTATCGTTTGCAAAAAATCAGAGTGGAATGGAGAGGTTGGAGATTCAATCCAATCTATTTTTCACAGATCTCAATATGGTTTGCCGCAAGATGAGCCTTATTTCAATCTGATTCAAACTACAGATCAGAATTTCAATAAAATATTCAAGACGTTCAGAAACATCTTGTATGTGAATATTGACACCAACAGAATGTCTAAAGCTGAACTTACCATCAAACGTAGTGTGTGGGCCAAAGGACAGCTAATTGCTCGTATTGATGCTCCTGATAAGGCTAGCTTTTTAAACTTGTTATCGGAGAATAGAAATAGATTGATCAACTTCTTCAACAACAAAGAATTAGATCGTCTTTACCTGCGCAACAAACAATTTGGAAGTAAAGACATTCAAAAGAAAGTGTTTGAAAACTACAGTCTTCGTATTACTCCAATGAAAGATGCATACATAGCTACTGAAGATAGTAATGTGGTTTGGTTGCGAGTAGAACGCAAGCGCGATTTGGGAGGTTTTGAGCACCAAATCAGTCAAGGTGTTTTGATTTTTTATACGGAATATACCGATCGAAAGAATCTATTGGATTCTAATTTATTGGCTAACATGGATGAGTATTTGAAGAAATTTGTTCCAGGCCCGGCTGATAGTTCATACATGACATTAGACTATAAATATGTTCCACCGGTTTCAACAGAAATCAATTATCACGATCATTATGCTAAAGAATTTAGAGGTCTTTGGCGAATGAAGAATTACATGATGGGTGGACCAATGGTTGGTTTAACCGTTTTAGATGAGGAGAATGATAGAATAGTTTATGCTATTGGATATGTATACGCTCCTCAATTTGATAAGCGAGAATATCTTCGAGAGATGGATGCGGTTATCAAATCGCTTCAGTTTAACGATGAAGAACCCAAAAAGAAAGCACAAAAAAAGTCCTGATAATTCAGGACTTTTTCGTTTGTATTAGATCTGTAATTGTGAATTACTTTTTCAACCACGCACCTACCATCCAATTGGTTTTTTCAAGTGCACTAATCATAGGTGAAAGTAAGTCTTGAGTACCTTCATCATCTTTTTCATCTGCAACTTTTACCGCATCATGCATGATGGCCAATAAAGCATTGTGCATTTCCCAGATGTACTCCATAATTACTTTTCCTTCGGTTTGGTTTTTATAAACTTGAACATCAGCATTTGATTCGTAATCGCTGTATGTGTGTAACGGAGTGCCTCCTAATGTTAAAATACGCTCTGCAATTTCGTCAATACTCAGAGCTGCATTGTTGTAAAACTCTTCAAACTTCACATGCAATTCAAAGAAATTTTCACCTCTTAAATTCCAGTGAAAACCTCTCATATTCTGATAGTAAAGCTGATAATTTGATAGAAGTTTGTTCAATATTGACACAACTTCTTCTGTACTGTTTTCTAATTGTATGTATTTCATAATGAGATTATTAGCCTTCGTTTATACAAAGGTAAAAAAACTCTATTCATTAGACTAAGTGATGGAGATGGTTTTTGCATTAAATAAATTTATATTTGTATTATGACTTTGACACAACTCGAGTACATCATTGCCATTGCAGAGCATGGTAGTTTTGTAGAGGCAGCAGAACATTGTTTTGTAACTCAACCAGCCTTAACAACACAAGTTAAGAACCTTGAAAACGAACTTGATGTAGTTATTTTCGATCGAACAAGAAAGCCAATTATACCAACGGAGATTGGTAGACAAATCATCGATCAGTCGAGAGAAATTGTAATGCAGTCAAAGAAAATTCCTGATTTAGTTACTGAATACAATCAGGAAGTAAAAGGCGACTTGCGCTTGGGGATTATCCCTACAATTTCACCTTATTTGGTGCCATTGTTCATCAATACCTTTAATGAATCTCACCCTAAAGTGAATCTTCATGTGAGTGAAGAAATCACAGAAGAAGTTATCACAAAGATTAAAAATGGAGAGTTAGACGCTGGTATTATTGCTACTCCAATTGACACAAAGGGTGTTATTTTCCTCCCAATGTATTATGAAGCATTCTATGGCTTTGTGTCAACCAGTCATGAGAATTATTATAGAGATCAGATTGCTTTAGATGAAATTGCCCTAGATGATTTGTGGCTTTTAAAAGAAGGAAACTGTTTCCGTAATCAGGTAATCAATATCTGTAGTAAAAATAAAGAAGGAGAGTTTCACGATCATTTTAGATACGAGAGTCACAGTATTGAGTCGCTAAAACGCATAGTTGAAGTTAAAAAAGGAATGACTTTGATTCCTGAATTGGCTACACGAGACATTGCTGCTAGCAAAAAAGACATGATTAAACCGATTGTAGGAAAACCGGTTAGAGAAATCAGCTTGGTAGTAAGTCGTCAATTCTTGAAAAAGCGATTTATTGATGGGTTGAAAAACTCCATTTTAGAATCTCTACCAAAAGAGATGTTAATTAAACCTGAAGGACACGTAGTTGAAACCAATATTCAGGTATAAAACCCTGAATCAATAGCTATATTTGCGCAAAATTGAATGTAATGACAACAAATCTGAAAGTGTACAACACGCTCTCTGGAGAAAAAGAAAAATTCGAACCCATAAATGCACCTCACGTGGGGATGTATGTGTGTGGGCCAACAGTTTACAGCTTTGTACATTTAGGTAATTGTCGCACATTCATTTCTTTCGATATGATTTATCGATACCTCACTCATTTGGGGTATAAGGTGCGATACGTTAGAAACATTACAGATGCTGGTCACCTTGAAAATGATGCTGATGAAGGAGAAGATAAAATCTCTAAAAAAGCTCGTTTAGAGGCACTTGAGCCGATGGAGATTGTGCAGAAGTATACGTTGAATTTCCATGATGTATTAGCCAAGTTTAATAACATTCCTCCGTCTATTGAGCCAACTGCAACTGGACATATCGTTGAGCAAATTGATATGATTCAGCAAATTTTAGATGAAGGATTTGCATATGAAGTAAACGGCTCAGTTTATTTTGATGAAGAGGCTTTCAATAAATCTAACGCTAACGAATACGGTAAGCTATCGGGTAGAAAAATTGATGAGCTTATGGCCGGTTCTCGTGAATTAGATGGCCAAAGCGAAAAACGAAATCCAGTTGATTTTGCACTTTGGAAAAAGGCATCGCCCTATCACATCATGCGTTGGAATTCACCTTGGAGCTTAGGTTTTCCTGGATGGCATTTAGAGTGTTCAGTTATGAGCAGTAAATACTTGGGAGATACTTTTGATATTCATGGTGGAGGAATGGATTTGAAATTCCCACATCACGAGTGTGAAATTGCACAATGTAAAGCAGCCAATCATGTAGATCCTGTAAAATATTGGTTGCATACCAATATGCTTACATTGAATGGAGCTCGTATGAGTAAATCTACAGGAAACACTTTGTTGCCAGAAGAATTGTTTGATGGTGATAATGATAAGCTAGATAAAGCATACCATCCAATTGTGGTTCGCTTCTTTATGATGCAGGCACATTATAGAAGTTCATTGGATTTTTCTAGCGATGCACTTTCTGCATCTGAAAAAGGATTTGAACGCTTAATGGAAGCAATGGCTACACTAAGTGAGATTCAGGCAGGAGAGTCATCAACCAATGATTTCTCAGCTTGGAAAGCGAAGTGTTATGCCGCTATGGATGATGATTTCAATACACCAATATTGATTTCGCATTTATTTGAAGCTGTTAAGTGGATTAATGCTGTAAAAGCGGGGAATGCTTCTATTAGTGCTACCGATTTAAATGAGCTGAAAGACACACTAAATGCTTTTGTTTATGATGTGCTTGGTTTGTATCCAATTGAATCGGCTGCTGCAGGTGAAAGTGATGATTTTGTAAACTCATTAATGGAAACATTAATTGAAGTTAGAAAAGAAGCTAAGTTGAAACGCGATTTTGCAACAGCAGATTACATCCGTGAACGGTTGAGTAATTTACAAGTAACTTTAAAAGATTCTAAAGACGGTACTACTTGGGATAAAGAGTAAACGCCTTTTTTAGATTAGAATAATGAAAGCCTCGGGAAATATCTCGGGGCTTTTATTTTTACTGAGAATTAGAAAAGGTGATTACATTGTTGTTATCAAAATGT
>CAJWSQ010000188.1 GCA_913045895.1 uncultured Flavobacteriales bacterium
TCATTCCCCTATTTTTCGGATTCGAAGTAATGGGGAGGTGAAGTTGATTAGTTGATGCATTATTTCTGAGTCTGCGAAACAACAGCTAATGCAACAAGAAACAACCAAACCGAGTCAAGGCCATTAAATTGGTCGATGAAGCAAGTTTTTCTTTTTTTCGCATACCGCGCAACCCACCACTCGAAGAGCGCCAAGTCAGGTTAGTTTGCGGAAGACTGAATGCAACTACGGACTAATTCTACTACCACCGCAGAACCGCTTTGTCAGTATGGGTCCAAGGAAGTTTGGATTCAAGGATAGGCTCTTCCGATTCCCGAGGGATATTTCTCCTAATCCATGCTCTTGACCCTTTTGGTCTACTTCTTTGTTTCCCAGAAAAACATCTTCAGCGAGAATTTCATCATAAGTCACGAGGCGGTTTATAGCTTGTCGTTTCTTAGTGGATGTCTCAGCTGAGTGCGGTTGACCATTGGCTGGTGCCTCATTGCAGGGCGCTTTCGCGAGCAGCGTGCTATACCTATGAATAGCGCATCTCTGCCACTCGGTTCCACATACACATTTCCATTGCTTGACTTGGGATGTCCTGTTGCATGAGGTACACCTTTGCTTTCTGTCAAGGTCTTTGTATTGGAACGCACTGCAAGTGCTTGAGTCGACTTTTTTACACAGCGGGCACTCAAAGAATGCGGTTTGTGGACGAGGAGGATGCGCGACATCCTGTTGAGGGGTCTCCCATCTTTTAATCTCGCTGCTATTGTTGGTCACTACGGGTAAAGTCGAGTCCCAGCTTACCTTCCCATTCAGGATTAGCTCATTGGGGATGAGGTTGACTACACCATTGATATACTCATTGACTTTGATGATTGAAATTGTCCGATTGATCTTGACCATGCTAGCTGCAAGGTTTTGAGTTTCTTGGGGATTGATTTCAACATTGAAGCCCAGGGTCGCATGCTTTCCTATAATTCCAACACCAGTGAGGCTTCTATTTTGGGTACACGAGGTCTAAAGAGGGCTGCATCAGGCGATTGCCCAAGCGATCTTGCGATCACACCTCTGGTATATTTTTTGAAGGCCTGTATTTGTTTGGCGGGACTAGCTTTTGCTGAAGCTATGTTTATAGGGTCGGCTATTGGTTTTGGGTATCCCCTACTCCTATAGAGAATATAAAGTTCTAGCCAAGTTATTCCTCGAGTGTGCTGGTCACATGGAGAGATCTGAATATTGGCTAGGAAATTCTCAATAGGTTTGGCCGGTGTATGGGTCCTGGCATACGCTTCATGCTCCCTGAGACTTGAAGTGGGCTGGAGGTTCCTTCCGTTTCCGTTTTGGGCATACTGGAGTTTAGCATATGATTTCCTCTTATCCACATGCTCAGCACTTCTGGCTTTTTCCTCCTCCATTCTTTTTATGTGTGTAGGGCTAATATTTGGCTTTGCTGGAGGGTATTATGTCAATCAATTTACAGCTGAAGAAAAACCAGTAGTTGAGGATCCGTATGCGATTAAGCAAAAGCCGAAGAAAGTCACGGCAAAACCAATTGCTGCTAAAAAAGAACCTGAAAACACAGTAGCTCAAAATTCAGTAGAATTCAATTCTACTGAAGAAACAACTGTACCAAATGAAGGTCAAATCATTAATGATTCTGTTGTAATTGAAGCTGATTCGATTGATATAGCTGACACTTCAATGGAAGATTCTTTGCCTGAACCTTCAAAAAGCATCCAGCTTAGTGATGAAATTGTTGTTCGTGAAGATGTTTTATTGTCTTCTCAAAAACTTCCATTGGTTAAAATAACAGATAAATACGACAGCACATTAACCGACACGGCCATAGACAATAAGCTTTCAAAACAAAGTGACATCAAACCTACTCACATTGCTCTTCAATTAGAATATTGGGAAACACCACTCAACAGTAAAGGCTACACGATGAACAACAAAGTGTTGCGTATTTACGGTCTAGAACCTGATGAAAATGCAAAACTTTTTGAATTAGATAACCGTAGATACTTGCACCATTTTGATGGGTTCTATATCATTGAAGAATCATACGAAATGAAAGCTCTGCTTAAGGAATGTAGACCTTACATTATTAATCAAATAATCGATTTTGGAATTTAACTTTTATAAATATCACGGAACTGGGAATGACTTTGTGATGATTGACGACCGTGATAATCAATTTCCCGAGACAAATAGAGAACTGGTTGCTGCTATGTGTAAACGTAGATTTGGAATTGGTGCAGATGGTTTGATCTTACTTAGAAATCACGATAAATACGATTTTAAAATGGTGTATTTCAATGCTGATGGCAACGAAAGTACCATGTGTGGAAACGGTGGAAGATGTCTGGTTGCTTTTGCTCACTTTTTGAAGATTTTTGACCGCGAAACTACATTCGAGGCTATTGACGGATTACATGACGCAACCTACGATAATGGTTTGGTAAACCTTAAAATGCAAAGTGTAAACCAAATTTCGAATATTGAAGATGGACACTTTTTAGATACAGGTTCACCGCATGTTGTCTCAAGTGTTTCTGCCGTAAATAATTTTGATGTTTTTAATACGGGTAAATCAATTCGCAATAAATCTGACTTTGCTGCAGGTGGAGGAACAAACGTCAATTTTGTAGAGTGGAAAAACGATTCTCTTTTTGTACGCACTTATGAAAGAGGCGTTGAAGATGAAACCTATTCATGTGGAACTGGCGTAACAGCATCTGCAATCGCTCAATATGTAGGTAAGCCTGCTAAAGAAAATTGCGAGGTTCCCATTGAAACTTTAGGCGGTAAACTTTCAGTTTCATTCAACTGGGATGGATCTAATGCTAGCAATGTGTGGTTAAAAGGTCCTGCTGTTCAGGTTTTCAAAGGTGTATATCAATCATGATTTTTAGAAACGATCGTATTCATTTAAGAGCTCCCGAACCGGATGATTTAGATACTTTATTTGATTGGGAAAACAATCCATCTGTATGGAAAGTTAGTGGAACTTCATCCCCATTTTCAAAAAATACGCTGCGTAATTACCTCGATTCTATTCACGATATTTTTACCGATAAACAACTCCGTTTAATCATTCAAGAAAATAACGGAATACCAATAGGCTGTGTAGATTTATTTGACTTTGACCCCATGAACAAACGTGCTGGTGTTGGGGTGTTAATTGCTGAAGTTGAAAATAGAAATAGAGGTTTTGCTTCAGATGCTTTAGATATTGTTATTGAGTATGCTTTCTTTCACTTGAACTTACATCAATTGTATTGCACCATCCAAACATCGAACAAAAACAGCATTAAACTCTTTACTAAAAAAGGATTTAAACAGGTTGGAACTTTTTCTGATTGGATGAATACCAAAGATGGATATGAAGATGCCATCTTCATGCAACTAATAAACCATGGCTAAGTCTAAAAAAAAGAAGCATTTACTTAGAAAGGCTGTTATCGGAACTTTTGCGTCAATTGCATTAGTTGGGGCTTTTATTGGATATAAATATTACCAATTTATCAAAGCTCCAAATGTGCACAACGTAGAGTCTACTGATCCGTATTTCTACATACCTACGGGTTCAAATTTTGAAGATGTTCTCTATCTACTTAAAACCAAGAATCTACTGCTTAAAGAAAATTCATTTTTATGGGTAGCTGAAAAAAAGAACTACATTAAAAATGTAAAACCAGGCCGATATAAGTTAGAACCGAGAATGAACAACAACGAATTGGTAAACTTACTTCGTTCGGGTGCTCAAACTCCAGTTCATGTTACTTTCAACAACGTTAAAACCATTCCTGATTTAGCGGGAAAGGTTAGTAAATATCTAGAGCCAGACTCAACCACCATGCTTAGAATGTTACAAAACGATAGCGTTGTTAAACATTATGGTTTTTCGAATGAAACGTTCATTTCTATGTTTATCCCAAACACTTATGAGTTTTATTGGGATACTTCTCCTGAAGGTTTTATTTCTAGAATGGCATCCGAGTTTAAGTCATACTGGACTCCAGATCGAGTTGCAAAAGCAAAAGCACTTGGATTAACTCAGAGTGAGGTTTCAACTTTAGCTTCTATAGTTCAGGAAGAGACTCGTAAAAGAGATGAAATGCCGAAAGTTGCTGGGTTGTATCTAAATCGAATCAAAAAAGGCATTAAACTACAAGCAGATCCTACTGTAAAATTTGCCGTTGGTGATCCGAACATGAAGCGCATCTACTTAAAGCACTTAAAAGTAGATTCTCCATACAACACCTATATTGTTTTAGGTCTTCCTCCTGGGCCAATTGCTATGCCTGAAAAGCAAGCCTTAGATGCAGTTTTAAATGCAGAGAAGCACAATTACATTTTCATGTGTGCTAAGCCCGATTTTTCTGGTTACCACAATTTTGCAACAACTCTTTCTGCACACAACAAAAACCGTCAAGTGTACATCAGCTTTTTGAAGAAGCAAGGCATTAAATAAAAAAGCCCCGTTAAAAACGAGGCTTTTATTTTGTTTTCAGGACAAAGATTTAATCCTTTAATGTTAATAATGGCACTTTAGAAGAATATGCCAATCCTTTGGAAATACTCTTTTTAAATAGTCTTTTGAAGAACGATGTTTTTCTTGGTATAACCACCAATACATCTACTTCGTGCTTGTCAATATATTCACCAACAGCTTCCAATACATTATCATCAGGAATTTCCTCTACTTTATAGTTAACAGCAGAGAAAATAGTTCTCAATTGCTCTCTTCCTAAAGAATGTTCTTGTTCATCATCTAATTCAGGGTCATGAACGTGAACAATATCAACTGTTCCGTTATGCTGATTTACAAAAACCAAAAGTGGATCAAATGTAGACTCGTGATGAATTGTTTTGAAATCGGCAGCAAAAACAAACTTGTTCATTTCAACTTTGTGGCACTCAGCTGGAATAGCTAATACCGGTAAAATTGATTCGCGGATTACTCGCTCAGCATTTGAGCCTAGAAATACACCTTTTAAACCAGTAGCTCCAGTAGTTCCAATAACTACTATATGACATTCTTTTTTGGTGTTTACTCTTCGTATTCCATCTTCAACAGCACCGTAAACTGATTCAGTAACAATGTTGGCATCAGGATACATTTCTGATAATATCCCGTATTCAACTTTTAGTCCTTTGATTGATTCTTTTTCTAAAATCTCATCAATAGACACTAGCATTCCATTACCTGCATTAGGAGCTTCATATGTATTTAACAACACATATTCTACGTCTGTTCCGTAGTTGGAATAAGCATAATTAAAGGCATTTCTAGCATTTACTGAAAAATCAGTAGGTACAATAATTCGTTTCATATTGGCTCGATCAATTTCAGATTGCAATGTAGCAATTTGTTTGCTGTATGAAATTATGTAATCGCTAAATTGTGCTTCTAATTTCTAAAGTTGGAACTCCATCAAAAAGCTGTAAAGCATAATTGTTTAATGGCCTACTACCTTGCACCAAAAGAGTTGATGGATTGAGTCCCAATAATTTTTTCAGATAATCAGGATCTTCATCTTTAAAATGATGTACTGCTATAGATCCACAGTGTAATTTTAAGTAAGAAACCAACCATTTTAACTGAACGAATGAATCTGTATAGTCCACTTTATTCTCGTCAACAAAATTGAGAAGGGTTACATCAACTTCTCGAATCAACTCTGAAAAAACATTGCAAAATGTTTTAATAATAAACAGTGATTCATCAGATCCATTGTGAAGTAAAACAATGTTCTTAATTCCTGTATAATTTTCAGGAATTACTACTACCGGACAGTTTACCTGATTGGTATTCTCTTCAGAATCTTGCCCAAAAATGGGATGCACTAAATCGTAAAATGTAGAATAGGTAGAGATAAATAAGTCAGCATATTTAGAATATTCTAGGAGCTTGATGTGTGATAAATCAGTTAGGTTGAAGAATTGAAATTTTGATTCCATTTCAGTGCGAACCCCTCTTAACAGGTGCTTTACCTGATCTTTATTTGGGCTCACTAATTTATCATGGTCAAAGTCTATATTCAAATCACCAGCGATAGATTTTGAATGTCCTTTTTTCTCAAAATCTCCCAATAGCAAGCAATCTGAAAGAAAATTCATAACCGGATTTTCAACCCGT
>CAJWSQ010000189.1 GCA_913045895.1 uncultured Flavobacteriales bacterium
AAGCATACAATTTTTTTTGATTATAAATTTTTTGAGTAAATTCATTCAAATAAAAAAGGCGACCTTCTAAGAAGACCGCCTTTGTATAATTATGCATAATGCGATTAAGCGCTTTGTGTTGCTTTAGGAGCACCAGCTAAAATTTCATCATTAGCGTATTCAGAGAACTTCTCGAAGTTCTTGTTGAATTTAGTAGCTAATTCGTTTGCTTTAGCTTCGTATGCTGCCTTGTCTTCCCAAGTATTAACAGGATTCAATACTTCAACAGGAACGTTAGGACAAGTTGCAGGCATAGCCAATCCGAAGATTGGGTGAGTAATGTACTCAACCTCTTTTAAATCGCCTTCTAAAGCAGCTGTAATCATGGCACGAGTATATTTCAATTTCATGCGACTACCAACTCCGTAAGGGCCACCAGTCCAACCTGTGTTTACTAACCATACGTTTACACCAGCATCTTGCATTTTCTTACTCAACATCTCAGCATAAACTGTTGGATGTAAAGGCATGAATGGCGCACCAAAACATGCAGAGAATGCAGTTACAGGCTCAACAATACCGGCTTCAGTTCCAGCTACTTTTGCAGTATAACCAGAGATAAAGTGGAATGCCGCTTGACCTGGAGTTAACTTAGAGATTGGAGGCAATACACCAAAAGCATCTGCTGTTAAGAAGAAGATGTTTTTAGGGTTTTGTCCAACTGAAGGAACTTGGATGTTGTCGATGTGATAAATTGGGTAAGAAACACGAGTGTTTTCAGTTACTTCACCATTTTCAAAATCAACTTCGTTAGTACCTGGTTTGAAACGAATGTTTTCTAACAAAGCACCTGGCTTGATAGCGTTCCAAATGTCTGGTTCTTTCTCCGCAGATAAGTCGATTGTTTTAGCGTAACATCCACCTTCAAAATTGAAAACAGAATTATCAGCACTCCAACCATGCTCATCATCACCAATTAATTTACGATTAGGATCAGCTGAAAGCGTTGTTTTACCAGTACCACTTAATCCGAAGAAAATAGCAGTATCACCTTCTTTACCAACGTTAGCAGAACAGTGCATGCTTAACGTGTTTTTCATGTGAGGTAAAATGAAGTTCAATGCAGAGAAAATTCCTTTTTTCATTTCACCTGTGTAACCAGTACCACCAATCAAAGCGATTTTGCGAGAGAAATTTAAAATCGCAAAGTTGCTTTGACGTGTACCGTCAACTTCAGGATCAGCCATGAAACCAGGAGCGGCTACTACGTGCCAATCTGCTTCGAAACCTTCCAACTCTGAATCTTCTGGTCTCAAGAACATGTTATAAGCAAACAAGTTTGACCAAGAGTATTCAGTAACTGAACGTACGTTTAATCTAAATTCAGGATCAGCACATACGTAAGAATCTCTCACGTATATTTCTTTATCGTTTAGGTAAGCCATTACCTTATTGTACAAAGCATCAAATTTGTCTGAATCAAATGGGATGTTGATATCTCCCCACCATACAGCATCTTTTGTGATGTCGTCTTTAACGATAAAGCGATCTTTAGGACTTCTACCAGTGAATTCACCGGTGTCAACCGTAATAGCTCCCGTGCTGGTTAGTTTAGCGCCATGTTTTTCAATAGCAATTTTCGAGAGTTCCTCAGGACTTAGGTTCCAGTAAATATCTGCGTTTTTAATACCTAAGTAATCCACTGAAGCTCCAGAGGCTTTTTTACCAAAATCAGCCATAGTAAGTCTTATATGATTATAAAATTGAATTCCTGCGGCAAATTACAGGATTTTTATTGATACACGTTTTAGAAAATGACTTTGAATTCACTCTAAATTGACATAAATCATTTATTTGAGGTAGTGCTTCTAACTCCGGCAAAGATAAAAAGAATCCAGCCAGAGATCATTAAAAGCCCACCAATTGGGGTAATTGGACCTAACCAGTTTAAATCCAGTTGGTGAATTCGGTTTGTTGATAAGATGTAGATAGAAAATGAGAAAAATATTATTCCAAATAGAAACAAGAAGTAGATGGCTTTAGTTAGTGATAGCGCAATTTTATCTTTTATTGCCAAGAGAACTAAAAACATAAAACTATGTATAAGGTGGTAATGTACTCCAGTTTTAAAGCTTGCCAAGCTATCAGGAGTTAAAAGTACTTTTAATGCATGAGCTCCAAGAGCTCCTAAAATTACTGCTGTTGCACCAAAAAATCCAGCTGTAATTAGTAATGTTTTATTAGACATTATTCTTTGTTCTGGCTTTGAATAAACACTTTCAATTCTTCTGTACTTGAGGAAAAAGAAAACTCATCATATATTGAATCGTAGTTTATTGGATCAAAGCAATATTGGTAGGCGAATTTAGCGAATTCAACTTTATAACTCTCATAAGTAATAACTTCTAAAAGCTGTTTAATTTGATTGGTGGTTAAACAAGCTTCAGAAACTAAATCTTTTGATTTGGAGAGCTTGTCATCTTCCGATATTTCGTCAGAAACATCATTGATAATTACTTTAAAGCCGATATCAGTAGTGGGTAAGTCACAATTAGATTGTGCGTAAATGTGGGGGGCGGTTAGCATAATTAGGAAAGTCAACAAAGTCTTAAGCATCACTTCTCGATATTTACTTTAATCCAATCACTGATTTCTTTTTTAGATCCTGGATATTCAAATAAATCAGCCAAGTTGATATAGTTATCACGATCAAAAACAAAAGAGAAGGCATATTTTGCTAACTCTATTTTTTCGGGCTCATAGTCTATGGCTTCCATTATTTTATGAAGCTGATCTACACTGATGCAATTGCTTGTAACGATTTCTTTTGCAATGCTCAATTTCTCTTGCGGATAGTCTGAATTCGTTACTAACTGAAGTTTTTGATTGAATAAATCATCTGAAACTACTTCTGGGCAACCTAACTTGCCTTCGTATCCATTTCTAACTATTTCAACTTCGGTTTGAGAAGGAGAGTACATTCCTCGTTTTGCTTTGGAGTATAAATCAATTGTGAAAGACTCTTTTTCTTGATAAACAACAAAAACACTTTCGCGCCCCCTCTTGATTTTTAAATCGGTTCGTACTCTATCTTTAGTAATGTCTTTAAACTCAACTGTAACCTGATAATCTTTCAAAATCAAATTGTCGACTTTAACCTGAGATAAAGGGACTTCATTTTGAAGTTGGTTGTTCATGTATAGGTAGAAAAGATCTCCAGATTCAGAGAAAAATACGGCTGTTGCATCTTGCGCTATTGCTGAGTTAGTAGCTACAATTGATGAAATTAATGCCAATATTGATAATAGTCTTTTCATAACAGCTCAATCAATTTTCTTTCCTTTACACAACAAATGTACCTAAGATTAATCGAATAAGCATTTTGTAATTAACTATGACGAAAAACATTATGATTATTGGAGCCGGACGATCAACAGCGTACCTGATCAAGTATCTGGCTCAAAACAGCAACGAAAACAATTGGAAAATTACCGTTTATGATCAAGATTTAAGTTTGGCTCAGGCCAGAATTAAGTCTTACGAGAATTGCACAGCTAAAGTGCTTGATGTAAACAACCAAATCGAACGTGTTTCAGCAATAAGCCAAGCCGATTTAGTGATTAGTATGCTACCTGCTCACATGCATGTTGGAGTGGCTATGGATTGTGTGGCGCTTAAAAAGCATATGGTTACAGCATCATACATCAGTGATGGAATGAGAGAGTTAGATCAGGCAGCGAAAGATGCAGGTGTGGTTCTAATGAATGAAATAGGTGTTGATCCAGGAATTGATCACATGTCGGCCATGCAGCTGATTCACGATGTGCAAAATAGGGGAGGGAAGCTTCTTCAGTTTGAATCATTCACTGGTGGATTGCTAGCTCCTGAATCTGAAAAAGACAATCCGTGGAAATATAAATTCACGTGGAATCCACGAAATGTGGTGATTGCGGGAAGTGGTGGAGCCGTTAAATTCATTCAAGAGAAAACCTATAAATACATTCCATACCATCAGTTATTCAGAAGAACTGAGACCATCGATTTAGACGGCTTTGGTAGGTATGAAGGCTATGCCAATAGAGATTCGCTTTCTTATCGTAGCATTTATGGATTAGATGATATTCCAACATTATATAGAGGAACACTCAGACGCCCTGGTTTTTGTAAAGCGTGGGATGTTTTTGTGAAGTTAGGAGCAACTGATGACTCCTATAAAATTGAAAATTCGGATGAATTAACATACCGAGATTTCATCAATTTGTTTTTAGCATACAATCCAACCGATTCGGTTGAGTTAAAATTGATGCACTACCTCAAAATCGATCAAGATTCCGATATCATGGAGAAATTAGAGTGGTTGGGGATTTTCAGCGATAAAAAGGTTCAAGTTAAAAACGCAACTCCAGCTCAAATTTTACAACACATCTTACATCAGAAATGGGATTTAGACCCAGATGATAAAGATATGATCGTGATGTATCACAAAATTGGATATGAATTGAATGGTGAGCAGAAACAAATAGAATCATCTATGCGTGTGATAGGCGATGATCAAACGTATACAGCAATGGCTAAAACTGTTGGGTTGCCAGTTGCAATTGCTGCTAAAATGATTCTGAATGGAACTATTTCAACTCCGGGCGTGCATTTACCAATTACAGCCGAGGTGTATAATCCGGTGCTTGAGGAATTGGAGAATTATGGAATTGCCTTTGTTGAAAATGAATCTGAATACGAAGGGTATTAGAAATCAACTATAAAAACGGATGGAAATCTGCTGTAGCTTTCTTGTAGCTATCAGAGAACTGATGTTGTTTATCTCTAATCGTAAAGTGTGAAACTTCAGTTTCGGTTAGGTTTCTCCCGAAAGACCCGATTATCCTTACAACAGGCATTTCAGGTCTAGTATTAATATGAATTTCATGAAAAGGATGTAGCTCAAATTTAGCTGCATCCTTTTTTAATTTCTCGAATTCCAGAACGGGATAAATTACATTGAATACTCCATCTGATTTTAAAAGCCTATCAACTGCTCTTGCTAAATCATTGGTGGTAAGTAAGTCATTGTGTCTGGCGTGGGATAAACTATCAGACTTAGTACTATTTTCAAAAAATGGAGGATTGCAAAAAATATGATCGTAAACGTAATCGGGTTTCCACTCTTGAATTTTTGTGTGAATGCAATTTAATCGATTTTGAAAAGGTGATTGCTTGAAATTGGATGAGGATAGCTGAAAGGCTAATTCATCTTGTTCTATAGCATCAATATTGGCATTTGAGAAACGCTGAGCCAACATCAGTGAAATAATTCCTGTTCCTGATCCAATTTCTAAAAACTTAGATGTTGCATTAAGTTGGATCTGAGGTAAAGCCCCTAATAAGATGGCGTCAGTTCCAATTTTAAAAACTTCAGGTTGCTGTTTTACGGAAAACTGCTTGAAATGGAATACAGATTCCATCAGAATTAGTTGTTGAGGTAAAAGTCTACAAGTCCTTCAGGAGTATTGAAGGTGATTTGTTTGTTCTTTTTGTCTCTTGTTTTTGCTTATCGAAGCTATCGTAAAATGTGGTAACCAATTTATATTGACAAAAGGATACCCATATTTTTTAAAATTTTTTTTCATTTTCAAATTGGCAAAATTAATTTTTTTTTTGATTAAGTGTTGATTCATGAACTTTAGTACTCGCAATTGAACACTTCTTAAAAACTTATTCTTTTTTATTTTGAAAACCAATGTATTTCCTTTTGTTATAGGGTCGTTAAAAAATATATCTGTCTTTTCTAGTTGAAATTCTTTGATGTACTTTACCTTTAAACTTTTTTTTTTTAAGCTTTGTAAAGATAAACTTGAAACATGTAAAACGCACAAAGTGCAATGAGGTGGGTGGTCAAGGTACTTTTGTATTCCAAAAATTGTTTTAACTTTTTTTTTTAAATTTATTATTTCTTCTTTTAATCTGTCATTTGGCTTTAAAAATATACCTAATTTAATCATGCATATGTCTATAAAAAAATTTAACTGCTTCTCTGTCTATATTTGAAACTAACTCTTTTCCTCTTTTTAGCAATTGAATTTCTTGCAG
>CAJWSQ010000190.1 GCA_913045895.1 uncultured Flavobacteriales bacterium
GCTATCAAACGTGAGAATGATGATAAAAAGCTAGATAAACTCAATCAAGAAATAGCAGATCTTTCTGAAGATAGAAATCAGATTAAGGCTCAATGGGAGAGTGAGAAAAAGGTAATTGATGGTATTCAGCAAGTAAAAGAGAGTATCGAACAATTAAAATTGGATGCTCAACGTGCTGAACGAGAAGGAAACTTAGGCTTAGTAGCCGAAATTAGATATGGTAAGTTGGTAGAAGCTCAGGCTCATTTGAAAGAGTACGAAGCTAACATGATTGAGATGCAGGAACGCGGTTCAGTATTGATAAAAGAAGAAGTTGATTCTGAAGATATTGCTGAAGTTGTTTCCAAATGGAGTGGTGTACCAGTAAGCAAAATGCTTCAAAGCGAACGCGAAAAATTATTACACCTCGAAGATGAATTGCATAAACGTGTAGTTGGTCAAGATGAGGCAATACAAGCAGTTTCAGATGCTGTACGTAGAAGTAGAGCAGGTTTACAAGATGAAAACAGACCAGTAGGATCGTTCTTGTTCTTAGGAACTACAGGGGTTGGTAAGACAGAGCTAGCTAAAGCTTTAGCAGAGTTCCTGTTTAACAACGAAAATGCCATGACACGTATTGATATGAGTGAATATCAAGAACGACACAGTGTATCTCGTTTGGTTGGAGCGCCTCCGGGATATGTTGGTTACGATGAAGGTGGTCAATTAACCGAAGCAGTTCGTAGAAAACCTTACAGTGTTATTCTCTTGGATGAAATTGAAAAAGCACATCCAGATGTGTTTAACACATTGTTGCAAGTTTTAGATGATGGACGTTTAACAGATAACAAAGGCCGAATAGCCAATTTCAAAAATGCCATTATCATTATGACTTCAAACTTAGGTTCAGAAATCATTCGTGATAATTACGAAGGAATGGTTCCAGGACAAGAAGACGAAGTTGCTGATAAAACCAAGTTCATGTTATTAGAGAACTTAAAACGTTCTTTAAAACCTGAGTTTTTGAACCGGATTGATGAAGTAATCATGTTTACTCCGTTGAATAGAGACAATGTTTTAGACATCGTTAGGCTTCAATTTGGATTCTTGCAGAAAAAGCTTCTGAAACAAGGAATCAAGGTGACAGCAACTGAAGAGTCATTGAAAGATTTGGCTGAGAAAGGATACGATCCTCAATTTGGTGCCAGACCAGTTAAGAGACTGATACAGAAAGATGTATTGAATGCTTTGAGTAAAGATCTATTAGCTGGTAAATTTGGGCCGGGTGATGAAATCGTTCTTGATGATTTTGATGGAGACTTTGTTTTCAGAAAACCAATCAAAGAAGCTGAAAAAGTAGAAGAGTAAATGATTTTTATATAGAAGTGAAAGCCGTATCTGAAAAGGTGCGGCTTTTTTATTTCCCTCTTCCTTGAAGAACGATAAGAACAGTGTAAATAAGGATTTTAAAATCAACAAATAGCGACATGTTTTCAATGTAAATAATGTCGTATTCTAACCTTCTAACCATTTCATCTACATTTGAGGCATAACCATATTTTACTTGTCCCCAACTTGTGATTCCGGGTCTAACCTTAAGTAAATGCTGATAATGAGGTGATCGTTCAACTATTTGATCAATGTAAAACTGACGCTCAGGTCTTGGTCCAACTAAACTCATTTCACCTTTTAGAACATTAAAGAACTGAGGCATTTCATCGAGTCGGGTTTTTCGCATAAATCTACCAAATGGCGTAACACGCGGATCATCTTCAGAAGCTAACTGAGGTCCAGCAACTTCTGCATCGGTATACATCGATCTAAATTTATAGATCATAAATGGCTTTCCATCTTTTCCAATACGCTCTTGCTTAAAGAAAACTGGGCCTTTACTGGTTAATTTTACAATTAACCCGATAATGAAAAATAACCATGAAAAGAAGAAAAGTACTAACGCTGAAATGGTTAAATCAAGCATTCTCTTAACTGATTGTTGCCAAGCAGGCATTATCTCTTGTCGGACATCAATCAGTGGAGCACCAAAAATAGATGTCATCTTAACCTGACCAGATAGAATATCATACATGTCAGGAATAACTTTCACATAAACATTCAATGCATCTAAAACACTTATGATTTGACTAATAAGCGGATGCTCTGAAGACTCAACAGCGATAATGATCTCTTCAATTTTATTTTCACGTATGATTTCTTGAACATCATTTACATGTCCAAAGTGGTTTAAATGATTGGCAAGTTGCATGTTGTGTCCACCATTGACATGAACAAAACCTAATATTTTGAAACCACTCGATTTTTTAGCAGACTCCAGTTCGTTGTATAAGTTAACGGCCTTTTCACTACTACCAATTATAAGAGTATTGAAGCCAATCTTTCTGTTGTGAATTCTTTTAGCAGTAATACTAGAAAGAATCAGTCGAGGAATAAATGTGTATACAAATTGAAATCCAAACAAGGTTAGAAACATGTTGTAATAACTCTTGTAATTTGGAACTTCATCATCAAGTATGAATGCAAAAAATAGAATTAAAACCCCAACCAGTGAGGTTGTAAATGTTACAACAAGTTCATTAAGTCTTGATTTTCTGTAAGGTGTTTTATAATAACCTGTTAAGTAGTAAAAGTTTACCCAGAAAATAGGAATTAATACAAGCGCCCAATAGAATTTGTGGTTGAAAACAAGCTCAACGTGATCATCAAACTTAATGGGCTCGATATAAGTTTTACGGTAGATATAAAAACTAACCCATGCCGCCATAGCAGCAAAGAAGTCAAAGGTTAGATATTTAAGGCGTTCAGCCTGTCGGTTAAGCATCGTTATGAATGAACCAATTTCATATTATCAAAGTAGAAGTAGCTTGAGTCTAGTGAGGTTGTATGGGTAGCGGTTATGGTTATTCCAAAGTACAAAGCGTCTTCATCTGCAAAACTAACTTGATCCGTTAAATCAAGATAAATTTTATTCCAAGCTGGTTCTGACGAACCATTATTGTTTGTTGGATTCACCGTCATTATTGGGTAATCATATGCAGAACCGCTGGTTGGTTGTATGGCTAAACCAATCACATAACGAGCATTACATCGGTAATCAATTTCAAAATAAACGGGACTTCCTGATCCTGGCAGAGTGTAATATTGCGATATAATTTTAACGTCTGGCTCACTTGAATTCAACCTGATGTAGCCTACATATCTTTCTAAGTATGGATCATTTTCATCTAACCTTACCCTATCAATGGTTACATCACCATATCCTGGAATCGAGTCAAATGCTAGAATTGAGCTTTCAAAATTTTCGAGTAGAGGGAATTCAGTAGTGGAGTAATAATCTACAGTTGGAGTCAACTTAAAAACAGAATCTGCTGTAATATCAATATCTTGAAATACAGCTCTTTGGTAAAACTGGTATTCATCTCTGGTAGCAGCAATTCCATTTACTTTAATTCCAGGACCAATAGTTATCGTTTGTCCTTCGCCTACATCTGTTAAAGGAATTTTTGCAGGGAGTTCAAAAACCCCTTGAATATCATCATTTACATATACCCAAGCATCAGAAATATTTATCAATCCTCGGCCAGTTCTATTGGCTTCTGAGTAGTTGACGTTAAATGTGTCAATAACTAAATAACCAGGAACTGTTGCTTCAAGATTATCTCTGTTACAAGAGGATAGGAAAATGAAAGCTCCAATAAAAAGGGTGTAGACTACTGTTTTCAAATGCATAGGAATTCAACTCGTAACGTTAAAATACGTATAAAATTGCGAGCAAATTTAGTTTTCCATCAGGTTTGGAGTCAATTTTAACCTCTCCAAAATGCGATGTGCTATATCTAATGCATTGTAACCATCTTCAATTGTCACCTGCGGAGTTGTCTTATTATTGATTGCATCTGCAAAAGTGGTCAACTCTTCTTTGATAGCATTCGCTTCAGGAACATCTGGTTTTTCAAAGAAAATTTGTTTCATCGGTTTACCGTTTCCTGGATCAAAAGTGATGGATAGAGGATCTGGTTCTCCTTCTACATTTTCCATACGAACTACCTCAGATTCTTTTTCTAAAAAGTCGATTGAAATGTAAGCATCGCGTTGAAAAACTCGTGTTTTACGCATGTTCTTCAAAGAGATACGTGAAGCTGTCAAGTTGGCAACACATCCGTTGTCAAACTCAAGGCGAGCATTACAAATGTCTGGTGTATCACTGATTACTGCGACACCGCTAGCGCTAATTTTTTTGATATTTGATTTAACCATGCTTAAAACAATGTCTAAATCATGGATCATCAAGTCTAATATTACAGAAACATCAGTTCCTCTAGGATTAAATTGAGCTAAACGATGCGTTTCAATAAACATCGGTTGTTTGATAAAGTCTTTTGAAGCCTGAAATGCAGGATTGTATCTTTCAACGTGTCCAACCTGAACCTGAACTTCAGCCTCATGACTCAAAGCCATTAATTTTTTAGCCTCCTCAATGGTGTTGGTAACAGGTTTTTCAATGAAAACATGGCGTTGCTTGCGCATTGCCTGTTCGGCACACTCAAAGTGCGATAGAGTTGGGGTTACAATATCAACTACATCTACAGCATCAATTAAATCATCGATACTTGAAAAAGGTTTTAAACCTAATTCTTCTGCAACTTTTTGTGCATTTTCAGCATTAGGATCGTAAAAACCAACTAGTTGATAAACATCTGTTAATTCTTTTAACAGTCTAAGGTGAATTTTTCCAAGGTGACCGGCTCCCAGTACTCCTACTTTTAGCATTTCTTTGACTTTGAAACAAAATTAGAATGGTTATACATGTGTGCCAGACATTAATTTTGAAATCTTTCAACAGTACTTATTAACAAGCCAAATGGTAATTAGAGAAGACAATCTGAAATTTCAGGGAGCACGTAGACGAATGGTTGAAAAGCTCAGAGTTCGTTTAACAGAAGAGGGATTGATTGATGAAAAGGTGATGGAAGCAATGATGAAAGTTCCTCGTCATGTCTTTTTCGAAAGTGCCTTTGATACAGGTTTTGCCTATGAGAACACGGCATTTAAAATTGGCGCAGGACAAACCATTTCACATCCTCATACTGTAGCTGTACAGAGTGCTTTATTAGAGGTGAAGAAAAGGCAAAAGGTCTTAGAAATTGGTACTGGATCGGGATACCAAGCGGCCATCTTAATGGAGTTAGGAGTAAAGCTATTCAGCATTGAGCGCCAAAAAGAGTTGTACGATAAAGTTGTTCGCTTTTTACCAGCAATGGGGTACAGGCCAAAGCTATTTTATGGTGATGGTTATATTGGTATGCCTTCTTACGCACCTTATGATAGATGTGTAGTTACTGCTGCGGCACCTTATATACCAGATCCATTAGTTGATCAATTAGCTCCAGGTGGAATTTTGGTTATTCCAGTAGGAGATGGAGAAGTGCAAGACATGATTCGGATTATTAAAAATCAAGATGGTTCTACCAAAACAGAACAATACGGTCAATTTAGTTTTGTGCCAATGCTTAAAAAAACAGCCCGCTAATATTTTTTAAAATATTTACTTTACAACCGCGTTATTGAACTGCAAAACCTAACAGAATTCTAGGAATAATGAATAAACGTATAGCTGTAGCCCTTCTAATCCTATCTCTAATTGGATTAGCCACTTTCGCACAAGAATCTAATAAAGAAGAGTTTACGAAATTCAACGATAGAGATTGGGGTGTTTCTTTCAATGTTACAGGCATTATTAATGACATCAGTGTAAACACGTTTGAAGATGTAAATAGCAATCCAGCTCTACAACTTAAGAAGTTTGTGAAGCAAAACTTGGCTATTCGTGTTGGATTTGGTTTAACATCGTTCAATATCACAAATGAAACTGTTGACAGCTTAAATAACTCAAGCATTTCGGTTGATAGTAACTACAGAAGAACAGATTTCTTTATTCAACCAGGAGTGGAATATCACTTTAGCGGAACAAAAAGATTAGATCCATATGTTGGTGGAGCAATTACAATAGGTAC
>CAJWSQ010000191.1 GCA_913045895.1 uncultured Flavobacteriales bacterium
CAATACCTCTAGCCGCAACATCAGTGGCAACAAGAACTTTAACCATTCCTTTTTTGAAATCAGCTATGGCTCTTGTTCTGTAATTTTGAGATTTATTCCCATGAATTACACCGTTTCTTATTCCAACTTTGGATAGTTGCTTAGATAGTTTATCAACCAACCTTTTAGTTTCAGCGAAAATGATCACTTTTTCAATCGGATCATTTTGCATAATTCCCATCAATAGTGAGAATTTATTTTCACCATCATTCACACGAACCACGTTTTGCTCTACAGAGCTATTGGCAGTTAAACCAGAACTGATGTTGATTTCAACTGGATCGTGAACCAAATCTTTGATAAGTGATTTTTGAGACTTTTCAATTGTGGCCGAGAAAAGCATGGTCTGCTTTCTACTTTTCATCATAGAAACCATTCTTTTTATTTCATTCACAAACCCCATGTCTAACATACGGTCGAACTCATCTAGTATTAAAACAGGAATGGTGTTGAGCTTCAAAGCTCCTTTTCCAGCCATATCCATTAATCTACCTGGAGTTCCCACAATTAAATGGTTCCGCTTCTTTAATTTGGATATATCTTGATTTACGCTAGTTCCACCAATAAAACAAGATACTTGTAAATTCATACCTCGGGTTAAAGATTTAAATTCATCTTCAACCTGTTGAGCCAACTCTCTTGTTGGAACAACTACTAATGTTGTAAAATCTTTTTCGCCAGTAAGTAGTTTCTCAATTATAGGAATCAAGAAAGCTCCTGTTTTACCGGTTCCTGTACTTGCAACACCTACTAAATTTCTACCAGAAATTAGCGATTCTAATGACGCTTCTTGAATCTCTGTAGGTTTATCATATCCCTTGCGGAGCAGGTTAGATTTTAATTTGTGATGTAAAGAAATATCTTGATAAGTAGATTTTGCTTCAAACAACTTGGTAGGCTTCTTGTTAGATGATGCTCGTTTTACCAGCGTATTTGGATCTAAACTCGACTCCATTTTTCGCTTTGGTCTAACACCTGCTGGTTTTCTTTTTTTAAATCCTGTAGCATTTGAACTACGAGATTTTCTTGCTTTGTAAGAATTCATTCTGTTCTTTCTTGTCAGAATTGTGGTTGATAATCTGACATTTTTACTTTTCCGAATAAACCTTACCTAGCTATACAAAGCGAATTAAGCTCTACTCAGATGTCGAATAATTTGTGTCAACCTAAGGCCAACTCAAATCGCGACTAATTTTCTGTTTATTGTTACAATTACTTCAATTCAAACCACTAAATGAGTAATTGCTTTTGTCTGAAAGAAATTCTGGAAAGAAATAACTTGCCTGACTAGCCAAGTATATAGAGAAAGACTTGCTTTAACCGATACTATTATAAGACGCTTAACACGCCCTTACTAACTTAATGAACACTAATTCTCATTAATGTGGTGCAAAGTAATGTAAAAATATAGTACCAACCTAATTTATCTGTAAATCAACAAAATATAAAAACCATCATTGAACAATGATGGTTCTCACACTGGGGGGAGTGTTTTGCGCTAAATGGGGTTAAATATAAATATCGTAGTGCTAAACGGTAATAAGCGATCTGACCACAAAAGAGCAAATTAGATTCTTATCTTTCAATACTCAAATTGAGTATTTAGTATAACTGATGTGTTTTCATATACCCCACTAATTCTCCAGTGGAGTTAATATTTAGTTTCTTTAAAATATTTCTTCTGTGTGTATCAACAGTGTGCGAACTAATAGAAAGTAAATCACCAATTTCTTTACTTGAGTGGTCTAATGCCAGCAATCTAACTATGTCTAATTCGCGGTTAGACAGTCCTCCTGAGAGCAATTTTTGAGAGTATGATTTCACATATAATGTTTCATATTCACCTTGATCATTCAAATATTTCACCGTTCCCTTTATAGGCATTGGTTCGCCCTCACCCACTATGGTAAGATGTCCGAGCCCAACAACCGGTTTTCCTTCATCATCTAATAAATAAGGAACTTCATGCTCAAACAAGTTGACATATTTTCCATCGGCATTTTTCACCCTAAAACTCCAAGTGTACGAAAGCTTCAAGCGTATTTCAGGATCCACCTCGGTCATAGTGAATTGCATTAAATCTGGCAGAAGCTTGACCCAAATCTCAAGATCATCAGGATGAAAAAACTGAAACCAATAATTTGGACCATGAATTTTCATCATTTCAGGATCTAATCCAAGATTTGATACAAAGTTCTTACTGACGTACGGAAAGCTATTTCTAGAAGTATCAGTTAATATGAAAAAAGACAAGCCTTGAGGTAGAAATTCATCCAACTCTTTAATCTTTTGGATGTGCTTTTCTACCAACGACTGTGCAAGGTCTGTATTACTCTGAAACACTTCATCATATATATCAAATACGTCTTTCATTCTACAAGCTTAATTATTCACTGCGCAAATGTACTGAATGATTGAAACGATTATAAAACCAAAACAATTACAACTTCTGATATTTTGATTTGTTATAGGAATATGATGAAAGTACTTATTATAGGAGCCCATGGAAAAGTGGGGCAAATCATTACAAAAAAAATGGTTGAATCTAATGATTTTGAACCAACAGCATTTTTTAGAAAAGAAGAACAGAAAAGTGTATTTGAAAAAATAGGGACAAATACAGTTGTTGCTAGTTTAGAATCCGACATCGACTCACTTGCTGAAACAATCAAAGGATATGACGCTGTTGTTTTTGCCGCTGGATCTGGTGGTAAAACAGGCGATGATAAAACTTTAGAAATTGACCTTGATGGAGCAGTAAAATCAATGGATGCTGCAAAAAAAGTTGGTGTAAACAGATTTGTAATTGTTAGTGCTATTGGTGCTGACGATAGAAAGATTTGGAATCAGTTTGGTATTAAACCATACTACATTGCCAAGCATTATGCTGATAGACTACTAATTTCATCGGGATTAGATTACACCATTGTTAGACCCGGAGCTTTGCTTGATGAGCCTGAAACAGGAAAAATAACTACAACCAATCCAATGGATAATAAATCTGTTCCTAGAGCTGATGTTGCACAATTGATACTAGAAGCATTAAGAAACAAAAGCACTATCTGTAAAATTATAGAATTCAATCAGGGGGATATCCCCATAGCTGAGGCTATATAATTCATACATGAAGGTCAGGTTTTAATCTGGCCTTTTTTATTGCATTTCTGCCGTTAATCAACCTAGATCTACCGTATCCTACTTATTCTTCACTGCAGTTGTTTTACTATTATATTATTGATTTATTAAAATAATATTTTAAACCAACCCAACCAACAGTTATTTATTCCGCGTTTATAGAGACAATAACCATACTTCTTCATTATTGAAGTAAAGCTTCTTAAGCTTACCGTACCAACAATTTTTCCTAAATAATCCTAAAATTTAAAGCATATGCCTAAATCATTACAATACGTCCATTTTCAATCACACTACTATGGAGTCTGTATAAACAAAACAGTATAGACTCCCCTCACTCGCATAATCATTATTAATAAGTAATATTCTAGGCAGCTTAACGGCTGCCTTTTGTATTATATACCAATATCAATCCGAATAAAAGAGATTTCATACCGTATTCTATATATGGGTTATACATCATTGATTCATGATATAATATTGAGTATAATAAAACACTAAAAATATGATCCCATTAACCGAATACTAAACTTCCCTTCAACAGATAATTCATCTATTAAATAATTTCCCTAATCAAATCAATATGAAAAAAGTAATACTCTTTTCACTGGCATTTCTATTGCCTAATTTTATCCTTTTAGCTCAAAACAATGACTATTGGACCTTTTACAAATACAGTGATTTTTTACCAAATAACACTGTGAACCAAGTAACAACAAAAGGCGATAGTTTAATCTTTGCTACCAACAACGGAGTAACAATTAAGCACAACAACACCTACACTACAATGGCTCCTCCCTATAACTTACTCGCTAATCCTGTTGTAAACAAAGTATGTGCTGGTGATGATGGCAGCATGTTTTTTTATCACGAAAACACGGGGCAAATCACATACCTGAGTAATGGATCTTATCAAGTATTTCAAGACAGTTTGGATGGGTTTGGCTTATTAAATACGCAATTTGAAGTAAAACACAATAACGGACTCTATTATTTCAATTCCGCATTTGGTTTTCAAGTTTTTGATGGAAATACTTTCAAAGTAATTGATTCAACAATTTTCGCTAGAGGATTTGCGATTTCAAACGATACTATTTTTGGGTGTTCATTTGCAAGCGGCTTAATTATTCACGATAGCACAGTTATTGACTCATTTGATTACATCTTACCTAATGGAGTATTAGTTGGAAACAATAACATGATTGGGTTAAATAGTTCTGATCTTTTTACCAAATTCAATTCTGGAACATTTGATGATACTCTTGCTCTAAATCTGGGTGATCGATTAGCTGATTTTAATAACAATGGCTCTTATCAATCCTATTTAGACTCACAAAATAGTTTATGGATTTATATAGGTGGAATATTAGTAAGATCTGATTTCTCTAAAGCAGAAATCACACTTGATTTAAGTTATGAGAGAAGTCAAACATACGGTTACACTTTTATTAAAGAGTACAACAATAAAATTATCATGAATGTAGATTCAGGCTGGTATGAGGCTCCATTAGACATTGCATTTGTTCCTGAAAGCACGTTAGATATCGATGAATTAAACCTCACACTATCCCCCAATAGTATTGTATATCAACCTATCATACCTGATGTTGAAAATCAATATGATGGCCGGAATATTCTATTTAGTTCTACTCTAGCTTGGAGTGGGATAAACTCTTACACGAATGAGCACAAAGCTTCTCAAGATAGATTTTATTACCTACCCAATATGAACATGAATGAAAATCAAATTTTTCCGGGACCAATCCGCAACAACCATTCAACTTATTTAAGGCATCGCACATGGAAAGTGAATGCAGTTGACGTTCAAAACCATATTGCCAATTACGCCAATTCAAATTATCAAATTCCTGAAAGTATCTTGAATTGGCCAGCGCATGGCAGAACAAGCGTTGGAGAAGCTACTTGTTTGGCTCCTTTTGTTGATCTAAATAACAATGGCTTGTACGAACCCTTCCTTGGAGATTACCCTCAAATTAAAGGTGATCAAGCAGTGTATGCAATTAGCAACGATGAACATGCTACTGATGGTCATATAGGATTTGGCATTGAACAACACACAATGATGTATGCATACAACAGTATTGATGGGTTGGAAAAAACCGTTTTCCTTAATTATAGGTTAGTCAATAGAAGTTCAACCACATACGATAATTTTAAAATCGGAAACTTCACTGATTTTAATTTAGGCAATGCTGAAGATGACTATGTAGGATCAGACTCAACTAGAAATTTATTCTACGTATACAATGGTGATAATTTTGATGAAGATGGTGGTGGCTCCACAGGCTTCGGGGCTAATCCTCCAGCAGCTGGGGTAGTTTTTTTATCAGACAGCTTAGATGGTTTTGTATATCACACAAATAGCCTATCTATTTATGGTGAACCAATAACTGATTCAAGGTTGTATCAATTAATGAATGAAATGTGGTACGATGGCTCTCCTAGAGGTTACAGTTATATGTTCAACGGAGATCCTGTTACTGGAAACGGGTTCACTGAAGCAAACACAGGAAACCAACCTTATGACAGAAGAGGTTGGGGTTTTGTTGAGTCTAGAACTTTTTCTCCGGGCGATACTATGGAATTTGAGATGGCTATTATTCTAGCTTTAAACTCAGGAATCAATAGCGTAGATGCGATAACTGATTTGAGACATGCTACTGATACAGTTAACCAGTGGTATCAAAATCAAACTTTTGATGCATGGAATTTCAACTGTATAGATGCTCATGTTTCAGTAGATGATATGGCCTCCAATGAACAAAATCAAATCAAGCTTTATCCAAATCCTACA
>CAJWSQ010000192.1 GCA_913045895.1 uncultured Flavobacteriales bacterium
ATAGGTTCCTGCTGCAACTCCTGTAATAGAAGCCGTTGTAGCTCCATTACTCCACAAGTAAGTATATGGTGTTGTACCTCCTGATGCTGAAGCTGTTGCTCCACCATCTGATAAACTGTTACAACTTACATCTGAATCTGTAGTAATACTGGCAACAATACCTGCACAACTAGGTTGAACAGTTACATTCCAACTATCTGAAATATTGAAATAATCTAAGGTTAAGTCTAAGCCATAAGTACCTGCTTGAATTGCACTTGTTAATTCTAGTGAATCCGTAGTGGCTACTTGTGTTCCATTTCTTGTCCAAGATTTGTTGTAAAGCGGAGCTGCGTTATACCCTGTAATTTCAGCAAGTGAATCGGTAACTATAATTGTGTTAGCTGAAGCAGTTCCGTCATATCCACTAGGACTAAAATCTGTAACGGTAAAGCCATCATCGTTACAATTGTTTACCATGGGGTAATATGCTTTTAGATTGGCATATTTTGGATGGGTTGACTGAACTGAAGACTCCATTAACAACGCAATATCAGACGTATCTAACACCTCATTCCAGAAAGTAACTTCAGCCATTACTCCATCAAAGAAGTTACTAGCAGAAGAACCATCAAACTCTTGCCCTAAAGAAATGCGATCTGTTGCACTAATAGATTGCCCATTTGTGTATGAGTCTACCTTAACACCATCTATATAAGTTTTAGTACTGTTAGTTGTTTCGTCATACGTGTAACCTACATGGTGCCATGCTCCATCTGTTACAACTGTATTGGTTGTTTGATAATTTGAGCCATCGTATAAGTCTAGTTTTTCATCGGCTCTAATCATCATGTTAGTGATGGTAGCAGTTCCAGATGAATTTATTCCGATAAGTACTTGATTATCGCCAGATACTTGCCCTGCAGCCTTCATCCATAAAAAGATGGAACGGTTGGTATTTACAAGGTCTCCTACAACTCCACTAACATCTATCCAATTTTCATTTGATTTTTCAAATTGAGCAAAAGGTGTAAATTCTGTTTGTGCACCAACTAATAAAGTATCACAAACTGTTGTATCGGCAATTATACTTTGTGTAGCCTCATAGTATTTAATTGATAGACTTGTATATAGAATACTATCACCATTATTGCTCGTTGTTAAAGTGTCTATGTATACACCAGATGTTGTGTACGTATTGCCACCAGTTACGGTGTATGATGATTCATCACAAACTGTAACAGAAACAGAATTACAATTAACACCAACATTGGTTGCTGCTATAAAGTTTGACGTTGAACCTGTTAATGCAAAATTGGTTAAGACCCCGTCATTAGCATTAGCAGAATAATCTATTGCTGAAGAAATGGTTGTATTTGTACCGGAAGATACACCTTGATTTAAAGTGTAATAGCCAACAAGATTTGAATTTGTTGCCGGTGATTGAATTTCACAATATCTATTATCTGCAATTTCTTGTGCAGTTTTTACGGTTTTCCAAATTCGCACTTCGTTGAGTGCACCTTTAAAATAATCTGATTTAGAACTCCCATCATATTCTTGACCTAGGCTCCAACGATCGGTTGAAGATAAAGTAATAGTTCCTGCAGTAAAGTAACCTTGAGCTTCACCATCAACATATAATATAAGCTCTCCATTATCATAGGTTGCTGCTACATGATGCCAAGTGTTATCTCTTAAATCAGGACCTGCTTCAAAAGAATTATTTCCATCATAAACATCTAAAACACCGTCATCTAACCTAAATAACATGGGGTTGCCACTTCCTGATGTGTTTACGGCAATTATGTGATCATTATCTGATTGTGATGCATCAGCATTTATCCATGACTCAACTGTCCATGCAGTTATACCGACCATATCGGCTGCTACATCATTTATAGTAACGTAATCGTTAGAACCGTCAAAGTGCAATCCATTACGTTCTGCTCCTGTTGCTTCTAATCTAAATGTAAAAGGATTTTTATCTACATCATTGTTTGCTATTGAAACATCTGTAGTTACTGTACCATCTGTTGTTGGAGTGAAAGTAACTTCAAAAGTTGTTGTATCTCCTGGTAATATTATTGAAGAAGGCTGACTACTAACTACAAACTGACTATTGCCACTTAGTGCTACAATAGGGTTACCTGAAAATTCTAACGTATCTGAACCTGTATTGGTAATTTGATATGTTTGGGTTACTGAACCTGTATTGGTTATAACAGCCCCCATATTGGTAAAGTTGTTTGAAGCAGGCGTTAAATCATTATTTGCAATGCTGACACTGTTTCCTAAAACTTCCATTTCAGGTTCTGAACCAGCTCCTTGTAATGTTACACTAGTAGTTGCAGAACAAGAAGTGTCACTGAATGAAACTTCAAAAGTTGATGTTCTTGAACCACTTACACTTGGTGCAAACTCTATTTCTACCAAAGTTGAATCTCCAGTTGGAATGGTAGAAGAAGGAGCTGTAATTACTGTAAAATCAGTAGAATCTCCACCTGTAATGTTAGCACTTGTAACCGTTACATCTAAGGTACGCTCATTTTTCACATAAAAACTTACTGTATCTAAACCTCCATTGGGTTCTAAGGTATCAAACTGTGCCGTTGAAGGTACTGTTAAAGGTGCACAAGCTTCTACAAACTCAAAGGTTAATTCTACTGTTGACCCAACCCCTTGACTAGTCTGCTGATTCTCATTAAAAACAAGTAAGTAATAATCTCCAGCGGGGAAATACCCGTTATTATAGGTTGGATTGTTAAAATCATAAACACTTGTTAAGCCTGTTACGTTTGTGGGTGTTTGCCCGTAAGCTGTAAGGTGCCAATCTTTAAATGCTCTACCTAGTAGAAGTGTATCTCTAAAACCACAAAAGTTTCCAGGCGAACTACTGACATAGGTTAAATCTGAATAACTCGTTACGTTAGTAGTATTAGGGTAATAGGCTATTATTGTTCCCGCAAGAGGTGTATAGCCATTCATTTCAACACGTAACACCCCATTAGATGGTAGGGTAACTTTAAATACATTTACCGAACAGCAAGGTAATGTAAAACAAGACCCCCCCATTCCTGTTGCCGTTTCACCGCTACCAGTATTAATGTTAGAAATAGTAGTAGGAAATGTTGTTACAGTATAAGGATTGGCTAGGGTTTGAGCCTGAACCTCATAGATTAATAAAGAACTCACCATTATTGTGAGCACGAGCAATAACTTCTTACGGAGCATAACGCTAATTAATTTTTAGAATTAGTGCTCCAAAAGTTGAATATATAAATGGAGTTAGCTTAATGAATGTTCTGAACGAAGTGAATAATGTTCTGAATGAAAAAAATCATTCAATTCGCACTTGACTCATCAAAACACCTTTGTATGTTTTACCGATTGGTACTTGAGAGCCATTTGCAATGACATACAATGAATTGATTGCCTCAAGAAAATCTAGGTTAACAGCATAACTTCTATGAGTTCTAAAAAAAGAATGGGGCAATGTTTCTAAAAATTGAGACAAACTACCTCTTACAACATGTATTTGATTGTCATGAGTGTGAAGCTCAATATACACATGATCACTTTTGAGGTAGACAATATCTTTAAAAAACACTTTGTGTAGTAATTGATTTTTTCGGACAAAAAGCGCTTCATTTAGAACAGAAGATACATTTTGCTCTTTGTTCATATACTGCTCAATACCTACTTCAATTGCTGCATAAAGCTCATCTGATTCAAATGGCTTGAGCAAATAAGATGAAGGAATTGTTTTTTTGGCTGCATCAATTGTAATACGATCTGAATTAGAGGTTAGAAAAACAAATGGAATTTTAAATCGCTGATTTATTATTTCACCTAAATCAATTCCTGATTTTTGACCCTTGAGTTGAATATCTACCAATGCTATATCGGGTTTGTGTTTCTCTAATGCATCAACTGCTTCAGTATAACTTTCACATGTATCAACTACTTCATAACCAAGATCAACTATTGTATCAGCCAAATTCATAGCGATGATCATCTCATCTTCAACTACTAAAACTCTATGTTTTTTCTTAGTTGTCATTGGTGTAGGGAGTAAATTTAATAGAAAAAACAGCACCTTCACAAAATTGGTAACTTACTTCACCACCAACTTGTTTGGCCAAACTATGAATCAACCTCATTCCTAAACTTTTTGAGTTTTTCAAATCAAAACCATCAGGTAATCCTTGGCCATTATCTTTCATCTCTAAAGTATACGCACCGTTTTTTTCCGTAAAACTAAGTTCTACTTCAGTTTTACCATTAATGCCTACCGCATATTTAACAGCATTGGTGAAAAGCTCTGTAACAATTAAACCTAAAGGGATTGCAGTATCTAGGTCAAAATGAATGTTTTCTTGGATTTTTATGGAATATGTAAACAGACTGTTGTTGGCATAAGAAGATAGTACTTGCTCAAGCAACTTGCTGATGTATTTTTTAAAATCTAAATTTCCTACATCACTGTTTTTGTAAAGCAACTCATGAATCATTGCCATAGAACGAATTCGATTCTGGCTCATAGTCACTGCCTCAGAAAACTGATTATCCTTCAATGCATTATCTTGTAATTCCAAAAGAGCTATAACAACTTGAAGATTATTTTTTACACGATGATGAATTTCTTTTAAAAGAATCTCTTTTTCTTCTTTTTGTGCATGAATCAATTCATTTTGTTGTTGTAATAATTTAGCATTTTTAGTTCTTTGTTTATACAAGTTACCCACTAATAAAACCAACCCAAAAAATAGAATAAGTCCTATTATTAAAATCCAAATTATAAGCTGCTGTTTGGAACGAATTTCTTCACTTTTTTCTAAACTCTGTGTTTTTAGTTTATTCTCTCTATTTAATGATTGTAATTGTATTTCTTTCTTTTCTGTATCAAAAACGCACTTGTTGTTCTGTTAAAGACTTGATTCGTTCTGTTACACGGAGAGAATCACTTACTTCGTTATATGCTTGAGCATAAGCTACAGCTTGTTTATAATTACCAATAGCTTTTTCACTTTTAAACAATAACTCCAAAGCGTCTTGTTCATATACTTTTAAGCCTGTAGATGTGGCTAGAGACAAAGCTTTTTCTGCATTTGTTAATACATCTTTCCAGTATTTCTGATTACCATTTTCAGCTAATTGAGATTGAGCTTTTGCCAAACCAATGTATATACCAATTTGTAATCTTATATTGGAATTTTGATGTGGAAAAATCAAAAGTGCTGATTCTCCATAATTCAATGCCTTTCTATATTCTCTTTGCTCAATGGCCATACCACTTAAACTCAAATAAACTCTAGACATTGAGTTTGAATCATCTAGTGTTTGGTATAAGTGATATGCTTCATCATAGTAATATTGAGCACTATCAAAATCTTGTTGTGCTCGTTTTGCATTACCTATATTTTTTGTGATTAAAGCTAAGGTGGGTGTATCTTGATTTTGAATAATAATTTTTTGGGCTAATCTGTAGTAATGTAAAGAGTGCTCATGTAAGCCATTACTACCATAGCTTAATCCTAAATTGACATAAGATTTTTCTACATCTCCTGTTTTAATTTTCTCTTTTAATTCAATTGCCTTAACGGTGTATTCAATACTCATATCATACAAACCAACATATTGATACATTAACCCTAGATTATTGTAAATTCTATTGAGGTAAAATGTATCATTCAATAATTCACCTAATTGCCTAGCTTCTTGAAGGTAATAAATAGCACTGTCAAATTGCTCAAAATTACTCCAAAATGTTCCTAAGGTATAATAGGCATTTACTTGACCTTTTACATAATTTGATTTTTTATAGTAAAATACAGCTCTTTTAATAAGTGTAATAGATGTATCTGAATGGAGTTCATAATGGTATGCAAACGATCTATTGATAGAAACATGCCCCATCTCTTTAAACCATTCATGATATTTAGCTAGATTAAATGACTGGTCATAATAATACAAAGCTGAATCTATATTTAATGATTCAAAAG
>CAJWSQ010000193.1 GCA_913045895.1 uncultured Flavobacteriales bacterium
TAATTTTGCTTGCATGGTATTTTACGGAATTAATGATACCATAAACGTAAATGGAGAAAGCTATAACCAAGCAATGCCAGCAAATACCAAATTATCAGAAACTGATTTAACCAACTTAGCTAACTACATCTTTAAAACGTTTACAAATTCATCAAAAACATTTACTGTAGATGAAATTAATGCCCAATTGAAAAATTGCTCCAATGAATAATTTTATTCAAAAGGTCATTTAATTACATTTGCTTTCACACTCAAAATCATAAAGAAATGGGCGCACACGGACATCATGAAGAAGAAAACAAAGGTTCAATTGTAGATCAAATGTTTGACGATAGCATTTCAGGTGGTGCTATGTTCTACACAATTCTTGCTTTAGTAGTAGTTACTTTAGTAGTATTTGGAATTGCATCTTAATTGAACTGATAAAATATTTTAAGATGAAAGCTGATCTAGCAATAGATCGGCTTTTTTGTTTTAGACTAAACCAATTCTTCTAGAGCTTCAGTATCTGTAGAGAACTCTTTGAGCATGTTATTACAAACGCTTATCACATCTCTACTCTCCAGTAAGATTCTAAACATGAGTGTGTTATTCTTCTTACTAACAGCGTTCTGTTTTAACAGTTTAAACTGCAACTTCATCCCCTGTTCTATGGCTTTTTCAACCTTTTTCTGAGTTACATCAATATTGATTTCATCACCAACTACTTGGCAATTCACATCATTTAGAAACTCTGTCATTGCCGTTTCTAAATCAACAAGAATATTCTTTTGATCTTTTGATAACGGCTTGTGGCCATTCATAACATGAACCTCAACGTTATCAGCAATTAAACCACACGACTGACTTAAATCTTGGAGATAAGATATGGTGTGAACAAACTGTCGTGTCTGTAGAAACTCAATAGAAGTACCATGTAAAATGGATAAGCCACCACCAAGAATAGACTGTTCTTCTGCCTTCATTTGATCTACAACAGCCTGTGATTTTCGAATCAGCTTTTCATTCTCATCAAGAAGCGACTGGATACTAATTTGCAACGATGAAGTAGTTAATCCTATGTGGCGATTTACCAATAAAAGAATGCCTTGTTTAAGTTCCTTTTGCTGGACAATAACTTGAAGTGGCTCCGATTTTTTAGTGTCTTCTTTTTTCTTCTCAGAACTTTTGTGATGCAAGAAACTTCTAGCAATAGCTGTTGTTGCAACCAACACAATAGAAAGCACACCCCAAACATCAAAAGCTAGAATTACTACAGCAAACAAGCCAGCAACTGAAAATGCCACCAATGCTGTTAGCAGCCAACCACCAATTACATTTACAACACCAGCCACTCTGTAAACTGCACTTTCTCTATCCCAAGCTTTGTCTGCTAATGAACTCCCCATAGCAACCATGAAAGAGACATATGTTGTACTCAGCGGCAACTTCAATGATGTTGCTAAACTAATCAGCAAACTAGCCATGGTTAAGTTAACGGAGGCTCTTACTAAATCGAATGCAGGTTTTTCATCGTCTGAAATAGAAACGGCAATATCGTTTTTCTTGAAATTGCTTTCCAGGCGATTCATGAATTGAACGGGAATCAAATAAGTGACTGATTCAGCAACTTTAATGGTACCTTTTACAATTACACGAGCTACCATATTTGGCGAAAAACGCTCTTCTCCCTCATCTTGACGACCAAGGTTCACTTCTGTTTCTGTTACCGTTTTGGCCTTTTTAGAGAACCAAAGCGTAACAACCATTACCAAACCCGCTATTAGTAGCAAATAGGTTTTCGTTTTAACAGGTTCAGACAAAGAAACCATCAACAAAGCATCTGGAGCAACTCCTGAAGCTTTCCACGCTGTAAACGACTCAAAAGCGGCAACTGGAACCCCAATAAAGTTCACCAAATCATTTCCTGCAAATGCCATGGCTAATGAAAACGTTCCAAAGAGCACAACAATTTTTAGGACGTTTACTTTAAACATCACTAAAATTTGCATGACCACTATCCAGAAAACAGCAGACCCTAAAAGCAATAAGGTTAAATTACTTGTTATCCAACTGATGGTATCAGCCGAAACAAAACTCGCTCCTTTCATTCCCTTAAAAACAAGGAAATAAGAAAGCGCAGTTAGGGATAAGCCAGTCCAAACACCAGCCACATATTTCATTCTTTTTTGAAAATTGAACGAGAATAGTGCTCGTGAAATATACTGTATGATAACCCCGGCATTAAAGGCTATAAAAACCGACAAGAATATCCCAATAATGATGGCAACTGCCTTATCTGTATTGATGTAATCGAATAAAGAATGGGCTTCATTTGTGGCAGAAAGAATCTTATAAAGTGCAACAACAACACTGGCTCCAAGTAGCTCAAAAACTATTGAAACGGTTGTAGAAGTTGGCATTCCGAAAGTGTTGAATAAATCTAACAGAATGATATCGGTGAGCATGACGGCCAAAAAGATGACCATGACATCGCTGAAATAAAAAAGCTCAGGATTGAATATTCCCTTTCGAGCGATTTCCATCATTCCGCTACTAAATGTAGCTCCAATGAAAACACCCAAACTAGCTACAATTAAAATGAATGATCTTTTGGCAACTTTAGAACCAATTGCTGAATTTAGAAAGTTAACAGCATCGTTACTTACACCAACAATTAAATCGGTAATTGCTAAACCAAAAAGCAGAATAACCAGCCACAGATAAATATCAGCCATGCGTATTTCGAAAAGCCAAAAATGCCATTTGATTTCTTGGCATACGAATGCTGTAAATTAAGCTTATGTTAATTAGCTGTTACTATGATCTGAGCTTCGCGTCTAACTGATCTTCAAATTGTTTTAACAAGGCATTCATCACCTTATCAATCTGTTTATCAGTAAGAGTTTTCTGTGTATCCTGGAACACAAAACTTACAGCATACGATTTAGTTCCTGGCTCTAAATTTTTACCTTCATAAACATCAAACAAGTTAACCTCACTCAATATACGTTTTTCAGTTTTAGAGGCAATTTTCTCAATATCAGCAAAACGAACTTGATCTTTAACCAATAAAGCTAAGTCTCTACGCACTTTAGGGAATTTAGAAACTGATTGATGTTTCACGCCAGATTTACCCAACATCATCAACAAATTATCCCAATTGATTTCAGCGAAGTAAACAGGCTGTTTGATGTCGAAATCTTTCAAATATTGCTGTGAGATCAAACCAAATTCCGCCAATTGCTTTTTACCCAATTTAATTTTCAACCCTTCTTGATAGAATGCTGAAACCTCTTCAGAATACTGCAGACTTTTGGTGTTGATGCCTGCAAAATCTAAAACAGAAGTAACCAAACCTTTTAATTGATAGAAATCGGCTTTTAGCTGAGATTGAATCCATGATTCACCATGCATTTTACCACAAAGGGTAATTGCTAAACCAGATTGCTCAGCAGTTCCGTTAGCATGTTTGAAATAGGTTTTTCCAAATTCAAACAACTTGATGTCTGACTGCTGACGGTTTTGATTGTAAAGAACAGCTTCTAATGAATCAAACAAGAAAGTTTGACGCATTACCGTATATTCTTGACTCAATGGATTTAACATAGTAACTGATTTCTCAGGATCAAATCCATCGTATTTCTCGTAGTAATCTTGTTTGGTTTGCGAGTTAGACATTCCTTCTAAATAACCTTGAGCAGTTAAGAAATCTGCTACTCGGTTTAGCACTTGTTCTTTATCTACGCCTGTTTTGCTTGATAAAGAAATCGCCATTTTTTTAGGAAACGGAATATTGTCAAATCCGTATATACGGAGAATATCTTCAATGATATCTGCTTCGCGTTGCACATCTACACGATATGCAGGCACTGTTAACTTCCACAGATCATCAGAAGTTTCATTCACTTCAATTTCAAGTCCAAGTAAAATAGCTTTCATCGTTTCTCTTGGAATTTCGAAACCAGCTAAAACATGAACTTTATTTGGATTTAATTCTACTGAAAATGGCTGAAATACTTCTGGGTAGAATTCTTGAATTTCAGATGAGATTTCACCACCAGCAACTTCTTGAATCAACAAAGCAGCACGCTTTAACGCATAAATTGTTTGTTCAGGATCTACACCTCGTTCAAAACGGAAAGATGCATCGGTATTCAACGCATGTCTTTTAGCTGTTTTACGAACCGACACTGGGTTGAAATATGCAGATTCTAAGAATATCGAAGTAGTTGATTCTGAAACACCACTTTCAGCTCCACCAAAAACACCTGCAATACACATTGGCTCATCACCGTTGCAAATCATCAAGTCTTTTTCGTTTAGCTTACGCTCTTGATCATCAAGAGTTTTGAATGGAGTTCCTTCAGCCAACGTCTTAACTACTACATTACCTGAAGTTATTTTAGCCGCATCAAATGCATGCAGTGGTAAACCTACTTCATGCAAAACAAAGTTGGTAACATCAACCACATTGTTAATCGGACTCAAACCAATTGAATGCAATCTAACTTGAAGCCATTCAGGAGAATCTTGAACTTTCAATCCAGAAATAGTTAAACCTGTGTATCTTGGACAAGCATCAGCATTATCAACCTGAATAGAAATGGGTAGATTTTGATTTTGAACCTGAAATGCTGAAACATCTGGCCATGTCAATTCAACATCTACCAATTCTGGCATAACGGCTTTCAGTGCAATAATATCTCGAGCAACACCAATGTGTGAAGCAGCATCAGCTCTGTTTGGTGTTAAACCAATTTCAATTTCATAATCTTCGTCTATATCGAAGTATGTTTTTGCTGGCTGACCAACCTGGGCATTTGCATCAAGAACCAAAATACCATCGTGACCTTTGCCTAATCCGATTTCATCTTCGGCACAAATCATCCCATTAGAAACCTCACCTCTGATTTTTCCTTTTTTAATTTTGAATGACTCGCCCTCTGAAGGATACAATACAGTCCCAGGAAGTGCTACAATTACTTTTTGCCCAGCAGCTACGTTAGGAGCTCCACAAACAATGTTTGCTACTTCATCCTGACCAACATCAACTGTTGTAACTTTTAATCGATCAGCATTAGGATGCTGTTCACAAGTGATTACCTCACCAATTACCAAACCTGCTAAACCACCCGGAATAGACTCGATTTTCTTTAGACCTTCAACCTCTAAACCTGTATTGGTTAAAAGCTCTGCTAGTTTTTCAGCAGAAACTTGGATATTGATATATTGCTTAAGCCAGTTGTATGAAATTGTCATCTGAAAATATATTGCGCTACAAAACTAGAAGAGCCAATGAAATAGGCCTATTTAGAATGCTTCAATATTTAAAATAATTTGATTTTTTTTTATAAAACCATTTCTAGTTTACCCATTAGTTATAAGTTTGGGAGCATTAATTAAACCCATTAAAACTATTTTAAAATGATTAAGACTTTAAAAACTATCGGTCTTGGCGTTGTTGTAGCTGGAGTTTTATCTAGCTGTGCTGCTGCTAGCTCACCTGTAACAGGCTTTATTTATACTGATGCTAGTGGTCCAGTAGCCGTTACTTCAAATACTGTTGGAACCAAAGTTGGTACTTCTTCAGCTAAATCTATCTTAGGATGGGTTGGTTTAGGTGACGCTAGTGTTGATTATGCTGCTAAAAAAGCCGGAATTACTAAAATCTCTCATGTTGATTATCATTCAACAAATATCTTAGGTATTTTCGCTACTTATGAAGTAGTTGTTTACGGAGAATAAAATTAGTTAGATTTAATATCTAAAAGCCTCTGAGACAACCTCTCAGAGGCTTTTTTGAATTCACACATAATGAAGCCACTGTATTTTATTGCATTCATCAGTTTGTTTATCGGGTGCTCATCCAGCAAACAAGACTCACTAATTCCTGGGTGGTGTATAAGCCAAAATACTTCCGTTGAAAAAAAACAGATT
>CAJWSQ010000194.1 GCA_913045895.1 uncultured Flavobacteriales bacterium
ATTCATTTTTTTGATTGAGTTCATCAAAAGTGTTATATTTACAAATTATCAATAAAAATATACGCCATGAAAAATATTTATCAACTATTTTTACCGTTAATGTTATTTTGCCTTCCGGCAAAAGCTCAAGAGATAGCTCCAAATTTTATTGTTACCGATATTCATGGACAAACCCATGAATTATATGATTATTTATGTCAAGGAAAATATGTGGTTGTTGATTTTATGGGTACCTGGTGCGGTCCTTGTCAAGGGGTAGCTCCTCAAGTTGGTCAAGGATTCAAAGATTTTGGTTGTAACTATAAGGATGTAATTTTTATTTCTATCGATACTGGTTCTGATACACAAGCATGCTTTGATTTTGAAGAAGAATATATGCCGGGAGTTCACGGTTTACCAATGGTAAGTGGCTATGATGGGGGGGGAGATGCTGCCCACAATGCTTATGGCATTACGGGAGTTCCGACAATCATTACAGTGAATCCTAATGATACAACCTATACAGAAACTTATACAGGTTTTTACGGAGTTTTGGCTGCCGCGGGAATTCAACAAGAAGATGTGTGCACTGTTCCAATGACTGTAGATTTAAACGTAAGTCCTGCCTCAAGTTCTAATATATCCAATGCTAATTTACAAGTTTCAGTATTTGGTGGAGTAAGCCCTTTTAGTTATTCTTGGTTGGACGCAAGTGGAAATGCGTTTAGTCAAGAATCTTTGATTGAAGGAGTTTATTATGGTGACTACCAAGTTGTTGTTACCGATTCAAGTGAGGAACCACAAGAATTTATTTCAGATTTTCATGTCGGTTATGTTGGAGAAGTTCAAATGGCTGATGATTTTGAATCTTACGAGCCTTTCACCGAATTAGTTTCTCAGACAGAACAATGGGAGACTTTGTGCGAGCAGCAAAATTTTGCTCAAGTATCTCAGTCTTTCTCACAAAGTGGAGACAATTCTATGTTTGTTTTTAATGGACCTAGTTCAAGTGTGTATAAGTCTTTAGGGAATCAGAAATTGGGTGCTCATGAAATGAGTTTCCAGATGTATGTTCCTTTTAACGGTGGATCTTATTATCGTATCATGCACCAAGTTTCTTGTGAAGAAGATGGACAATCAGATTGTGCTAGTAATGATGCATCGATAATCGCTATGGAGTTTTATGCAGAAAATAGTGGTTCAGCATATATCAATGTTGGTGAAGAAGTGGCGAAAATGTTTGAAGTTCCTGTTGATGAATGGTTTGAAGTATCTCATTTAATCGATTTAACCAATGGAATTGCGACACTTAGTGTCAATGAAGAGAAGATTCATGTATGGCCATTTGTTTACCAAAGTCGTTCAATTGAAGACGGGGTAATAGATTTAGCTGGAGTTGAGTTTAAGTCGATGACAATAGAAGAGCAAGTAAGACAATTTTATATTGATGACTTTAATTTTGTTTATGCTGAAAGTCAAGATGAAATAGCCGGCTGTATAGATGATGATGCCCTAAATTATGATTTAAATGCCACAGTTGATGACGGAACTTGTGAAGAAAACTCTTCATGCATACCTGTTGGCATTCCTTTTCTAGAAAACTTTGAAGAAGATGAATTCCTTACCACATGTTGGGAAAATGCAGATAGAGATTCAGATGGATTTATTTGGACTCACTTGAATTCTGAATCCGAGCCCATAGGCTTCAATAGTAATAGAGCAGCAGGTTCATCTTCATACATAGATAACGAAGGAACTTTAAATCCAGACAACTTACTCAGATTACCAAAACTTCATATAGAGGAAAATACACAAATGTCATATTATGTTCGTGCAAAAGATTCTCAATATTTAGATAACTATTCTATTCTTATTTATGAAGAACAAATAGATTCCATAATTAATCTTGGAACTTCTGTGCTAGATACTATATTAGTATTAAATAAAATCGTACCAAGTAGCACATATACTGAAGAAATTGTCAACTTAAGTGCCTTCGCTGGCAAGGATGTGTATATTGCTTTTCGTCACCACAATGATGAGAACAATTACTGGATGTATATTGATGATATATATGTGCATACTTCTTTATCTGTGTCAATTGACGATAAAGAGCTTAATAAATCGATTGCTTTATACCCCAATCCAACAAGCTCAGATTGTTATGTTACCTTTGATCTTACTCAAAGGAAAGATGTGACCATCGACTTTCTTAATCTCCAAGGTCAGATTGTTGAGCAACGTAAATTAGATGCAGTTGGTAATCAAATTGAATATTTTGATTTGTCATTTCTTTCTGCCGGTGTATACTTAGTGAAAGTTTATTCGGAGAATGATAGAGCATATAAAAGGCTTGTCATACGATAGTAAAAAAAAAAATTATGTATATTTGCGTAATAGTGAAGATTAAATAATAAGAGGGGACGAAAAGTCCCCTCTTTTTATACTTAATAAATTGAAGGATAAAGTAGCTCAATTAATTGCTGAGGCCATAGAGGAGACTGATATTTTTTTAGTCCAATTAACAGTCAATGCCAATAATGATATTAGTGTCTTGTTGGATAGCGACTCAATTCTTACTTTAAAAGATTGTAGAAAGGTGAGCCGTGCAATTGAGTTTAATCTTGATAGAGAAGAGGAAGACTTTTCATTGACTACTTCATCATCTGGAGTTGGAGAACCTATAGTCCTGAGGCAATTTGCTAAAAACATTGGTCGTAAAGTAAGGTTAACTCTAAAAAGTGGTGAGATTATTGAAGCAAAAATGATAGCTTCTAATGATGAGTCTGTTAGTATAGAATGGAAAACCAGAGAAAAAAAACCAACTGGAAAAGGAAAGATTACGGTTGTTCATCACCGAACAATCAATCATAAAGATATAAGTCAAACAGTAGTGTTAATTACATTTTAAGTGAGATAAAAATGGAGAATTTAGCCCTTATAGATTCATTTGCAGAGTTCAAAGACGACAAAAATATTGACCGTGTAACTTTGATGGGAATAATCGAAGATGTTTTTAGAAACATGATCATCAAAAGATATGGTTCTGATGATAATTTCGATATTATTGTTAACCCCGACAAAGGAGATTTAGAAATATGGAGAAATCGAATAGTCGTCAAAGACGGTGAAGTTGTAGACGAGAATGCAGAGATTGCCTATTCTGATGCAATCAAAATTGAGCCAGATTTTGAGGTATCTGAAGAAGTGTCTGAGGAGGTTCATCTGATTGATTTTGGCCGTCGTTCGATTTTATCACTGCGACAAAATCTTATCAGTAGAATTCAAGAACACGACAATACAGATTTATATAATCGATACAAAGAATTAGTTGGTGAGATAATATCTGGCGAAGTTCACCATATTCGTAACAGAGAGGTGATCATTATTGATGATATGGATAATGAAGTAATACTTCCTAAAGATCATCAAATTAAATCTGATTTTTTCAGAAAAGGAGATACGATTAGAGGCGTTGTTCACGAAGTTCAATTAAAAGGAATGAAACCAAGGATTGTTTTGTCTAGAACCTCGCCAAAATTTTTAGAATGTTTGTTTGAGCAAGAAATTCCAGAAGTAGCAGATGGTTTAATTACTGTTAAATGTGTAGAAAGAATTCCAGGAGAAAAAGCTAAAGTTGCAGTAGAATCTTATGATGAGCGTATTGATCCAGTTGGAGCATGTGTAGGAATGAAAGGGTCACGTATCCATGGAATTGTGAGAGAACTAGGTAATGAGAATATTGATGTAATTAATTATACAAGTAATACCTCATTATTTATTACACGAGCATTAAGTCCCGCAAAAATTTCTTCAATCACTTTAGATGAAGACAATAATAGAGCAGAAGTGTTTTTAAAGCCAGATCAAGTTTCATTAGCTATTGGGAGAGGTGGTACGAATATCAGATTAGCAGGGTCAATTACAGGATATGAAATTGATGTATACAGAGATGTTGATGATTCCGAAGATGTTGCATTAACTGAGTTTGTTGATGAAATAGAAGATTGGATAATTAAAGAGTTGAAGAATGTCGGTTGTGATACTGCAAAGTCTGTACTTGAACTTTCTGTTTCGGAATTATTGAAACGAACAGATTTAGAAGAAGAAACAATTAATGAGATTCAAGCCATTTTAAAGTCTGAATTTGAAGATTAGTTTATAATAGATTTCTCACAGATAGAATGGTTAAAAGATAAAATCAAGCATGAGATTAAGTAAGGTAGCTAAAGAATTAAATGTAGGGACTGCGAACATCGTTGACCATCTCGCTTTGAATGGGATTAAAATTGATGCGAGACCTAACACCAAGATCACGCCAGATGCTTATCAATTATTAAAGCAAGAGTTTAGTGCGGATGTTGAACAGCGAAAGCTTTCCGCTGAAGTCTCACAGGCACGAAGAGAAGAAAAGGAAGCAATAAAAGCAGTTGCAATTAAAAAATCGGAATATATAATCAAAGCCAGAGCCCCAATTTCTGGGACTAAAATGGTCGGCAAAATAGATGTGAGCCTGCCAGTAAAGGTATCTGCTGAATTAAAAAAAGTTGAACAAGAAAAGGTCAAAGACCTTCCCAAAAAAAACAATGAGAACAGAGTTTCAGAAAACAAAGTAACTCCAGTGATTGTTGGCTCAGCCGAAACAAAAAAAATGGTGTCTCAACCAGATTCAAATATTACATCAAAAGCCATTGTCAAAAAAAAATCAGAAGAAGTTATAAAGGCTAAAGGTTCAATTTCAAGTCCTAAGCAAATTGGCAAAATTGATGTTAATGTTCCGGTAAAGGATTCTAGTGTTGTTCAGATAAAGGTGGAAAAACTCAATCGTCCTGAAGTTATTCCTCCAGAAAAATCGAAAGAATCTGAAACCAAAGAAATATTAAGAGCAAAGTCCAAAACGCTCTCTGGTCCTAAGTTAACAGGTCAGATAATAGATTTGAGTAAGTTTACAAAACCAAAGAAGAAAAAAGTCGCTTCGTCAAGTAATCCATCTGGTGGTAAAGACAATAAAAAGAAAAGACAAAAATCAACGCACCTAGAATAACTTCGCAACTAATATCAGCCTCCGTCAGCTTCTTTTTCATTTGGCAACCAGTTCCAACAGGACGACCCTCTGTTACCAGCACAGTAAAGTTACATGTCTTGGCAGCATTTACCAGCAGACTCAGCACCACACGCGAGTATCCGTGCACCAACACTGTACTGCCATCGCGAATGAATTGCGATCCAACGCTAGCAATCTTGTCGCGTGAGCTAATGTACAATTGGACAAACTTCTCAGCACGCTCAACAATGGCCGAACGGAGAGTGTCAAAGTCAGACGCCATGCGCGTCGCAACTCGTGTGACGTAGAGTAGGAAGACGTCCATGGAAGCATCCATGGAGATGATGGCAAGATCAGATCTTTCCGTCGCAAACGTTTTCAGCTCATCAGCAACAGCACGAACTTCAAGCAGCAAGCCTTGCAGTGTGGTCTCAGAGGAGGAGGAGAGGACGTGCGATAGCGTGATGACAGCACCGACGGCAGTTGGTGTGTCAGTGTTCTCCTCTAAAATGTTTGAGAAATAATCTCTCCAGTTTGTAGTTTCAATAGTATCCATGGTGGGGATTTTCCACGTGGCGCTTTTTGACTTGCTGCGGCTTCGATTTTGCTTTTGAATGGAAAGAAGGCGCTGCTCTTTTAAAAACTTTTTGTGTTGTTTGTTTGTTTTCGTCTGCTCCTCCTTATACTTTTTGTGTTGCTTTGCTTTTGCTTTGCCTGGCATAAATACTACTAGTTAATTAATTTAGTCAAATTGTACTCCTCCTGTGCTGTGTGGCAAAATCCTGGAATTGAGGTGGAGTGAGTGATTTAACAGGAGGTGAGTGTCAACAGGCTGAAAATATTGAGAGCAAAATTATTTTCAATTTATTTTCGAAACATTTCA
>CAJWSQ010000195.1 GCA_913045895.1 uncultured Flavobacteriales bacterium
GTAGAACTATTATCACTGATGAAAATGGTCGCTACCAATTCAGAAGCATCATGCCTTCAGGATATAGCTGCCCTCCAGGAGGATCAACTGACACGTTGTTACAACAATTAGGTCGTCACGGAAATCGTCCAGCACACATTCACTTCTTCTTCTCTGCAGATGGATACAGAAAGTTGACTACACAAATCAACATTGATGGTGATCCATACTTATGGGATGATTTCGCATTTGCAACTCGCGAAGGATTGGTTCCACCAGTTGTTAAGGTAGAAGATGAAGCGGCAATTAAAGAAAAAGGTTTAGATCGTTCTTTCTCTTCCATTGATTGGGATGTTACCCTTCAGCACGATAAAGATGGTGCTATCAACACAGAAGTAGAACGCTCAAGAGCTGCGCAATAACCCTCTCCTCCTAGCGCAGTAAAGCAACAACATACACACTAAAATAAGCCCTCAAAAAATTGAATCATGCGGTTCAAGAGGGCTTTTTATGCCCAATATTTTCAATCAGAATTCCCCAAAAATCAAGTTTTATTCATGAAAAATTTATCTAAAGATTACGTAGCTAGCTTGTTTGAGCACAAGCCAGAAGAAGGAATCTACAGACAAAAAAGAGAGTCCTTTACAAACCCAGATATTTTCGAATTGGAGATGAAAGAAATCTTCGAAAAAAACTGGGTGTATTTAGCACATGAAAGTCAATTACCAGAAATCAATGACTATTTCAGCACTTATATTGGTCGTCAACCGGTTTTTATTGCACGTAACAAAGAAGGTGAATTAAATGCCTTTATCAACGCTTGTAGCCACCGTGGTGCTATGATTTGTCGCTACAAAAAAGGAAATAAGTCAACCTTTACTTGCCCTTTCCATGGTTGGACATTCAACAACTCAGGCAAGTTGCTTAAAGTAAAAGATTCTAGAGGTGCAGGCTATCCAGATCAATTCAATTGCGATGGTTCTCACAACTTAAAAAGCATTGCAAAATTTGAATCATACAGAGGTTTCTTATTCGGTAGCTTAAGTGAAGATGTTTTACCTCTTGAAGATTACTTGGGAGAAACTAAAGTAATTATAGACCAAATGATTGACCAAGCTCCAAACGGATTAGAAGTGCTTCGCGGAAGTTCTTCATACATCTACGAAGGAAACTGGAAAATGCAAATGGAAAATGGAGCAGATGGTTACCACGTGAGCACGGTTCACTGGAACTACGTTGCAACCATGGGAAGAAGAAAATACGAAAAAGGCGGTACCAAAGCAGTAGATGCAAACGGATGGTCAAAGTCTGTTGGTGGTGTTTATGGTTATGAAAACGGTCATATTTTACTATGGACTCAATTGATCAACCCTGAAGTTCGTCCAGTATTTAATCACAAAGAAAGATTAGAACAAGAATTAGGGAAAGAAAGAGCAGATCACATTGTGAATCATACCCGCAATTTATGTGTGTATCCAAATGTGTATTTGATGGATCAATTCTCTACACAAATTCGTGTCGCTCGCCCAATATCTGTAAACGAAACGGAAGTAACTATTTACTGTTTCGCACCCAAAGATGAACCAGCTGAAGAACGTAGAGTTCGCATTCGCCAATACGAAGATTTCTTCAATGTAAGTGGTATGGGAACGCCTGACGACTTAGAGGAATTTAGAGCTTGTCAAAAAGGATACAGCGGTAAAGAAATGCAATGGAACGACATCAGCCGTGGTGCAACACATTGGATTGAGGGACCCGATGAGCACGCCAAATCTATGGGCATGAAACCATTATTGAGCGGAGTAAGATCTGAAGATGAAGGCCTGTTTTTAATGCAACACAAACACTGGTCTAAAGTACTAACCGAAGCTGTAGAATCTAAAGAAGAAGGAGAATTGACCAATGCTTGAGCTTAAATCAGAAACAATGACAACGATTGAGAAAATCCAGGCCTTTTTATATAGTGAAGCCAGAAGTTTAGATGACAAAGAATGGGACGAGTGGCTAACTCATTACCATGAAGATGTACAATTCTGGATGCCGGCTTGGGATGATGAAGATGAATTAACTGACGATTTCAACAGTCAAATTTCATTGGTTTACTATCCAAACAAAGAAGGATTAGAAGATCGCGTTTTCCGTATTAAAACAGAACGTTCAAGTGCCTCCACACCTGAACCGAGAACCATTCACATGATCTCGAATGTTGAAGTTCTGGAAGAAACGGAAGATGAAATCAAAATCCGTTTCAATTGGAATACGCAAAGCTTCAGATACCAAACCAAAGACAACTACTTCGGTTGCTCTTTCTACACACTGAAGAAAACAGATGATTCATTCTTGATTTCTAACAAGAAAATCATCTTAAAAAGCGACTACATCCGACAGGTTATCGACATCTATCATTTCTAAAAATCTATCATATCATGGCGAACATTGCATTAAATTTTGAAGACGGAGTTACACGTATTTTGGAGGGTTTACCCTACGAAACTGTAGCTGATACGGCTTACCGCTTAGGAATCAACATACCACTTGATTGCGCTGATGGTGCTTGTGGAACTTGCAAGTGCCACGTTAAATCGGGTCAGTTTGATCCGGGCGATTTTATTGAAGACGCTTTAACAGATGAAGAGTTTGAGCAAGGCTACGCATTGGCTTGCCAAACGATTCCAGAGTCGGATATGATTATTGAAGTGTTGGCTAGTTCAGCGGTTTGTAAAGTAGAAATTGAGGCTTTTCAAGCTACCATCGAAAAGCTCGAATTTCCTTCTCAAGAAATCGTGAAACTAACCGTAAAAACAGCCGATAGTAAGATCATCGACTTCCTACCTGGTCAGTATGTAAATATTGAAATTCCTGGAATGGATACTTCAAGATCTTACTCGTTTTGCAATGCTCCCGGAACTGATGAATTGGTATTTATTATCCGCCTTGTACCCGGTGGATTAATGAGCACCTACCTCAGTGAAAAAGCACAAATAGGTGATACTTTAGAATTAACAGGGCCTTTGGGTAGTTTCTATTTACGCGAAATTACCCGCCCTACTCTCTTCTTTGCTGGCGGAACAGGAATAGCTCCGTTTATTTCGATGTTGCAAAAGCTAGAAGCTGAGAATAACACACAGCCTATCACCCTATTTTACGGTGCTACAACTGAAGAAAATCTGGTTGAGTTAGACCAGTTGCATGTGTATACAAGCAGCTTAAATTTTGATGTTAAAGTATGTGTGTCATCGCAAGATGAAGCATCTGTTCCAAAGGGATATGTTACCCAATGGATCAACAAAGAAACATTGACTGAAGCGCAGTATGACTTGTACTTATGTGGACCACCAGCAATGGTTGAAGCAATCAAAACATCGCTGAGTGATTCACAAATCCAGTATGATGGTTTCCATATGGAGAAATTCATTCCAACTGGAAACGAAGCGGCCTCCACCGTTTAATCAAATCAATTAAAAAACTATCCAAATTATCAAGCTATGAGTAAGACAGTTGATATCCATCAAATGATCGATAACGCCCGCTTCAATCGTTTTCATTGGGGCGTACTCTTATGGAGTTTTCTCATCATTATTTTTGACGTGTACGATTTAGTAATCTACGGAGTTGTACTTCCTGTGTTAATGGACAAATGGTCTTTAACACCTATGGAAGCCGGAACTCTTGGGAGTTACGCCATGTTCGGAATGATGTTTGGCGCCCTGATTTTCGGCCCTATATCTGACCGCATCGGACGTAAAAAAGCCATCATTATTTGCTTGGCATTATTTAGCAGTTGTACGCTGATTAACACGTTTACAGTTAACCCAACTCAGTTTGGTATTGCCCGCTTTTTTGCCGGTTTCGGTATTGGTGGATTAATGCCAAATGCTGTTGCATTAATTACTGAGTATGCGCCTAAAAAAATCCGCTCTTTACTCACAACCATTATGTTTAGTGGTTATGCCGTTGGCGGAATGATTTCTGCTGGATTAGGAATCGCTTTGGTTCCAAACTTCGGATGGCAATCAGTATTCTACATTGGCGCTTTACCATTGTTGGTTATTCCTGTAATCATGCGTTATTTACCAGATTCAATTGGATTTTTGGTTCGCAGTAAAAACAACAAGGAAGTTGGTAAAGTATTAGCTAAAATCGATCCAACATTCACTCCAAGTGATGATGATGTTTACGTAATTCCAGAGAAAATTCCTGGAGTAAGTATCGTTCAACTTTTCAAAAACGGTCGCGGTGTTAGTACCGTTATGTTCTGGATTTCATTCTTCATGTGCTTACTCATGGTTTACGGCTTAAACTCTTGGTTACCCAAATTGATGACCGAAGCTGGATATCCTTTAGGTTCAAGTTTATCATTCTTATTAGTGCTCAACTTTGGAGCCATGATTGGTGCTATTGCAGGTGGTTATTTGGGCGATAAATTCCACTTGAAAAAAGTGAGCATCGTATACTTCACATTAGCCGTAGTTTCATTGGCTTTATTAGGCTTCAAAAGCAACACTTTCGTGCTGTACTTATTACTAGGAATTGCTGGAGCTACAACTATCGGAACTCAAATTTTACTGTATGCTTATGTAGCTCAGTTCTACCCGATGGACATCCGTTCAACAGGTATTGGATGGGCATCAGGAGTTGGTAGAATTGGCGGTGTTGTAGGCCCAATTATGGGTGGTGCTTTGTTAGGTGCCGGACTTCCATTTCAAGTTAACTTCATGGTATTTGCCATTCCAGGTGCCATCGCAGCTATCGCTGTTGGTCTAGTGAGTGTGAAATACGCTTTTGGCTCTTCTCATGCAAAAGTTGAAGCTGAACTAGAACCAGTAAAAGCATAATCAAAATACTTATCACCGAAGGATTTATCCAATATCAAAACTCGATACACAGTAGATAATTCTCATATATGATTTTCGAAAATCGTTTTCAAAACAAGACCATCGTTGTAACAGGCGCAGCACAAGGAATCGGAAAAGAAACAGCCCTTAGAGCAGCTCGCGAAGGCGCGGCTGTAGCCATGATAGATCGATCTCCTTATGTTCATGAGGTTGCAGAAGAAGCTAAAAAAGAAGGGCTTGAGGCTATTTCTCTCATAGCAGATCTGGAAACAATTGAAGGTTTTGAAGCAGCTCTTCAATCAGTTGTTGATGCGTATTCGAAAATTGATGTGTTGATTAATAATGTAGGCGGAACAATCTATACCAAACCTTATGATGTATATGAACCGGATGAAATCGAAAGTGAAATCACCCGCTCATTGTATACCACACTTTGGGGTTGTAGAGCTGTATTGCCTCATATGTTGAATAACAAAAGTGGAGTTATCATCAATATATCTTCTATTGCTACACGCAGCATTCGCAGGGTACCTTATGCCGCTGCAAAAGGCGGTGTAAATGCAATGACTGCATCTCTGGCTTTCGAATATGCACCGCACAACATCCGTGTTGTTGGTGTTGCCACCGGAGGAACGGAGGCCCCTCCAAGGTTAGTGCCTCGACATCCGGGTGAAGAAAGTGCACAAGAGAAAGCTTGGTATCAAGAGATTATTGATCAAACCATAGATTCTACACTAATGAAACGATACGGAACATTAGAAGAACAGGTGGCTCCAATTTTGTTTATGGCATCTGATGAAGCCTCATACATCACCGGAGTTACGCTACCAGTTTCGGGTGGAGATCTTGGATAAACCTTTCTGAATCAAACAATCAATCAACGTCCATACGCCTACTTTCAATCAATTATAACCTAATCAAAATGAAGACATTAAAAACAATCTCCATTGGTTTTTTATGCTGCCTTAGTTTTTCGAGCTGGGCTCAACAACAAGTTGAATTAAAGAACTCCGCTCAAATTAAAAATACACCCATCCAAT
>CAJWSQ010000196.1 GCA_913045895.1 uncultured Flavobacteriales bacterium
ATCTTTTTCTTTCCAACAACTTGCTCAACATCTTTATGGAGTTTGCTGCTAGCAAGTAGTGGAGAGCCATATGACAGGGTAAAACGTTTTGAGTTATTTGACATGATGGCATCTTCTAGCGGGGTTTGTGTGTCAAGGGTGATGATTTCACCATCTATTTCTACTTCAATTTTATTGGTGAAAGCACTGAGCAATAAGCTTGGCAATTGTTGCTTCAATGTTTTAACAGCATCGGCACTTAAATGAATGGTGTATTTCTCAGATGAGTTTTTCTCGATTTTAAACCCCTCTGTTAAGTGCGAAGTTCCCAACTCATTTCCATTAACTGAGATCGTTAAATCTCCGTTTTTTACTTTATAAGCATTATTGTTTGGGTTATTAATTACCAGCTCAACATCAATAAACAGAGTATTGTCTTCAATGCCTTTAACTTCAATGTTTTGAACTTCAGAAACGGTAACGTCTTGCCATGAGCAAGACGTTAAACCGATTACTGTTATGATGAAAATGAAAAAGTTTCTCATTATCCTTTTTTCAAATTAGCGTAATGCTTGTAGTACAATGGAATAGTCTCAATTCCTTTGAAATAATTGAATACTCCGTAATGCTCGTTTGGCGAGTGGATAGCATCTGAATCCAATCCGAATCCCATTAATATGGATTTCATTCCTAACTCTTTTTCAAATAAAGCTACAATTGGAATAGATCCGCCTGAGCGAACAGGAATTGGTTCTTTGCCAAAACTTTCTTCCATGGCCTTACTTGCAGCTTGGTATTCAGCAGTATCAATTGGAGATACATATGGCTGTCCACCGTGATGCGGAGTAACTTTTACTTTAACGGCTTCAGGAGCTATTTTAGTGAAGTGTTCTGCAAATAATTGGCTAATTTTATTTGGATCTTGAGCTGGAACTAAACGCATTGAAATTTTAGCGTATGCTTTTGAAGCGATTACTGTTTTAGCGCCTTCGCCAGTGTATCCACCCCAAATTCCGTTTACGTCTAAAGTTGGTCTGATGGAGTTACGCTCATTGGTTGTGTAACCAGCCTCGCCATACACGTCATTAATATCTAAGTGCTTTTTGTAGGCATCTAAATTGAAAGGAGCTTTTGCCATGGCAGCTCTTTCTTCAGCACTTAGCTCAATTACATCATTGTAAAAACCAGGAATGGTGATGTGATTGTTTTCGTCAAACAACGAAGCAATCATTTTATTCAAAATGTTGATTGGATTAGCAACAGCACCACCGTACAAACCACTGTGTAAATCACGATTTGGACCAGTTACTTCAACTTCAACATAGCTCAAGCCACGCAATCCTGTGGTAATTGAAGGTGTATCATTAGCAATCATTCCGGTATCGGAAATCAAGATGACATCACCAGCTAATTTTTCTTTATTCTCTTTGATGAAACCTTCTAAACTTGGAGATCCAACTTCTTCTTCACCTTCAATCATAAACTTGATGTTACAAGGCAAAGAGTTGGTTTTTACCATGGCTTCAAAGGCTTTAACGTGCATAAACATCTGGCCTTTGTCATCACAAGCTCCACGAGCAAAAATAGCTCCTTCAGGGAGGATTTCAGTTTTTCTAATTTCAGGTTCAAACGGTGGAGTTGTCCACAAATCAAGTGGATCGGCAGGCTGCACATCATAGTGACCGTAAACGACTACTGTAGGTGCATTGGGGTCAACCATTTTTTCAGCGTAAACAACAGGATATCCAGCTGTATCGCAAATTTCAGCAACATCTGCGCCAGCATCAATTAAACTTTGTTTAACGGCTTCGGCTGTTTTTAGTGTATGCTCTTTGTATGCAGAATCTGCACTAATTGACGGAATGCGAAGTAATTGGAACAAATCGTCTAAAAAACGATCTTTATTTTCTTGGATGTATGTTTTTGTATCGCTCATAATATTGGAGGATGTTATTTACTTGATTGATTGGCAAATTTATAAAACCGCTATTCCTAATTGCGTGTTGAGGAGTTCTTAATTTGGGTCATCTAACCAAGAAAGCCATTAATATTTGTAAAAGATTTTCAATTAAGAAAAGAATTTAAAGATTTGGAATCTGTATTACGGCAGGATATTACCCCGTAAATAAATTTTATACAGTTTAAAAATTTGGTTCAAAGCAATACGGGTGGATTTTATAACGATTGTATTAAGGTAATATGATAATGTTTAATCTAAAAGAGTTATTTTTAGGATGTAATTCTAATCATTTACATTATGAAAAATATACTCATTAATTTAGCGATTTTATTAATCTCTTTTCAAGTTTACTCTCAAGGAGAATATACCCATGTAAACTCAGATTTTAAAAAAGTTCCAAGACTTACAAATAGTGGGCGTTATAATCCTGGAGGCAATCATTTTTATATAGTAGGAGAGAATTCATCAGGTTCTGATATTAGAATTGATGTTTTTGATGTGAATTCACCTAACTATATCCCGATACATTCTATTTCTATCCCAAAACCAACTGTTAGCAACGGTGTTTCTATAAATGGTACTTATGTTACTTTATCAAGCCATATAACTGATTATAATTTTGATGAATTTTATGGTAAGTTATGGGTTGCAGGTTATTCAGTCTCTCAGAGTTCTAATAATTCCAACTATCAAACTCTTTGGGGCGTCCAAGTTGATTTAAATACAGGATTATATGAGAATTACTTTTTTGGTCCTGAATCTAACTGTCTAGGTTCAGATCTTAATATTACTGGTAGTTCACTGGCATTTTCATCTACAGATGTATATATAACAATGAGTTTAGATATTTCCGCTATTTATAATCCATCTAATCCTAATTACTGGTGTAATTCATCAAGTAACGAATTGTCAGGATTCATAGTGTTTAAATGTCCAAGGGATTTAGCTGGTGACCCGAGTGAAGCGTACTTACAAGGTACTCTACCTAATCAAGTTTTTTTACAGCCAGTTAGTCAGGCTAATGCTCAATCAATTGATAAATCGATCGTTTTGACATCAAGAGTTATTGGTAGTGACTTATTTGTAATTGGTATGTATTCAAGGCCATGGTATCCAGGAGCCTCAATAGGTAGGTATCGTCCTATGATAACCAAAATAAGTACTTCTTCAAACTTTCAATCTCCAGCAGCTCCAAATGGTTATACTTCTTATTACTATGATAACATGACCGGATTGGATATACTCACACCAACTATAGGCATAAATCCGCATACAAACGACATATATTTTAATTATCATGGTACATATGCTGGCTTGGAAGAATTAATTGTAGACAACTCTCTCAGCATCTCCAATTCATATGAGATATTGCCAACAGGTACATACGGAGAAATAATGCCGGTTTCTATTACTTTTAATCCAAATAATAATTACAGTGTTATTCGAGGAGGTAATTTGTGGTTGGGTTTGAATAACAACAAATACAGTGTAATAAATGACGTGGATATTATGCAATATGACATAGCAACTCCTTACAATAATGATAATATGTTTTCTGCGTATGAAATCAATCCTGGAGATTATATGGTTAACAAATCAAACGTTGCGTCCGAATTGACACAGCATTTTAATAATAGTTGTGGATTTGATTTAGTAGAAAGAAGAGTAGATCAAAATATTAATATTACCAGAGTTCCTATTACGTATCAAGGTGGCAGTTTATATACAGGTACACCAGAACATTTTTATGATCAAGCTTTAATTCCGTTTACTTTAATTAACGCTGATATATATGATTGTAACAATAACATTTATGCATCATACAAAGACAATCTTACTTCAACGGGTAGCTCTACAAAAGCCTTTGAATCGGAGTTGTTTATAAACTCACAAAAAGAAATTGCTGGATTATCAAATGGAGAAGTGATTGAGTCTGTAAGATATTTTAATCTAGTTGGTCAGGATATTAGTTCTACTAGTATTGAAAATTACAATGGAATTTATTTGGTCTCTATTCGAACAAACAAAAGACAAGTGACACTTAAGACTTTTAATTGAGCTTTATTAAAATTCTAGGCTTTAAACACCACTCTAAAATATCTATAATTAGAGTGGTGTTTCTATTTTATTCGTGCAGGTAGCAACCCGATTTTAAAAATCACGTCTTGTTTATGCTGATAAAGTTATTAACTTGAAACGCTTTACAATCGGTATGAGAAATTTCTACACAATTCAAACCAAGAAGGTGTGTACCTTTTTGCTATTGACACTATTCAGTTTAATGTTCAATTCTGAGCTTTTGGCTCAAATGAACGTTACCAATGCGGCACCATATAATACCGCTAACTACCTTATTAATAACGTCTTTTCAGATGGTACTGTAACAATTTCAAATGTTCAAGCCTTTGGACAGCCAGAACAATATGGCTATTTCTCAAATGGTATGGGAGCTGTGGGGATTGATAGTGGTATTGTTTTAAGTACATGGGAATTGGAAAGTGTTACTAATAGCGCTACTGCTCCTGGTTGGACAACTGTACCAGCAGGTTGGAATAATACAACAGGATTAAATTATGGGTTTCCATGGATGGGAACTTCCACTAGCAATAACTTATTGAGTGTTGCAGGGTCTGTTCCAGCTGCATTAGGAGCAAGTTTTAACCCTACATCGGATGTCAATTCCGCTTGTGCCATTTCTTTTGATTTTATACCGACTCAAGATACAATGAAGTTTAAGTTTGTATTTGCTTCAGACGAATGGAACTCATTCCCATGTAGTCAATACAATGATGTCTTTGGTTTCTTTGTGGCTGGTCCAGGGGTCACAGGTACCTATAGTTCACCCGCAGGTTTTCCAAATGCTGCAAATGTTGCTTTTGTTCCTGGGACAACTATTCCAATTTCTATTTCATCTATTACACACCCCACAGCTACTGGCTCTTGTGGCCAATCATACAATTCACAATATTATCAAGCAGGAAATAGTGGAGGAAATACCTTAAATGCAATGACAACTGTCATTGAGATAGAATTTCCCGTACAAATGTGTCAGACGTATAATTTTACGATGGCCATTGCGAATGCAGGTGATGTAGGATTACAATCAGCTGTTTACATGGAGGCAAATAGCTTTGGTGGATCTACACCTTTAAATGCCGTCATAGAGCCAGTTTATAATACAATTGGTGGAGATAGTATACTTTACGAAGGCTGTGGTGGTGCAGGATTGACTTTTACCCGAAATGATACCGTATTAAATGCAGATACAATACCGCTTAATGTTTTTGGAAATGCAACAATGGGGCTTGATTATGACTCTATCCCTGATTCATTATACTTTGCTCAAGGTCAAGATTCTGTATATTTTTACTTTGATGTATTTCAGGATAATATCGTTGAAGGTGCTGAAACTTTGTACATAGCAATCAGTGACACGAATATTCAAATTGGTTGTGGTGGATTTGATGGTGATACCATGATGCTTATTATTAAGGATCCAGATCCGATAACTGCTGACCCTATTGGTGACACAGTTATGTGTACTGATGCCAACGTCACGCTCTATGCGAACGCATTAACTGGAATTGGACCTTTCCAATACAACTGGAGCACAGGGCAAACAGATGATTCAACAATTGTTGCAACTGCTCCTAATACGACTTCCAATTATTATGTAACAATCACAGATGCCTGTTCATTGTATACATATGTCGATTCGGCTACCATAGTCATTGATAACCCTCCAACATCAATAAATACCCCTGGAGATACAATTGACTGTGAAACTGCAGGCAACTTGGTTTGGGTTGATGTAATTGATCCCATGCCTCAATTGACATATCAGTGGAGTAACGGGAATACAAGTAGTAACTTTTATCAAGTGAACCCTTTTGTTACAACAGATTATTATGTT
>CAJWSQ010000197.1 GCA_913045895.1 uncultured Flavobacteriales bacterium
TACTTCAATGTACGATAACATTAAAGAGCTTGTAACCAATTTGAACAACTCTGTAGAAGATACTAAGCGTTACAAAGAGAACATTTCTGAGTTATCTCAAAACTTGGAGTCATTGAATACCATTTATGGCAACATGTTGTCTGCGATGAACTTCAATAAACCTCAAGCTTAATCTGATTCATTTATATACTTATTTATCAAATAAAGGAAAGATAAATGGCAGGAGGTAAAGAAACCCCGAGGCAGAAGATGATCGGGATGATGTACATGGTATTATTAGCGATGCTAGCAATGAACGTATCTAAAGAGGTACTGAATTCATTCATCGTTATTAATGGTGCTATTGAGAATACGAATGATGCATTTACAGCAAAGAATGCACAAACACTAGGGGAGTTTGAAAAACAAAACTCATTAAACCCAGAAAAGGTTGGTCCTTGGTTAGCTGATGCTCAAAAGGTTGTAGATGCAGGAAATGCAGTTTATGATTCATTAGAAGTATTGAAGAGATATTTAATGGTTCATACTGAAAAAGCTGAATCATTTGATGCCTACGTTGAGGCTAAATCAGAAGGTGCATACACTACTTATGATGCAGATAACCACGATTTAGATACCTTATTCGCGATATCAAAACTTGGAGCTAAGGATAACTATGATATCCCTACTCATATTATGATTGGTAGTAATGAGGCTTCACCAGCTGAAGGGCCTCACACGGCTGTTGATTTAAGAAATAAATTAGAACAGTTTACTTCCGATATGATGTCTGCGTTGAGTAATGTATCTCAAGCCAAAAAAGCAGACTTTGAAAAACAAGCAGAATTTGATTTTTCTGATCAGTTGATTAATGACCATGAAAAACAGATTTGGGAAATGGCGAACTTTTATCACGTACCATTAGCTGCGGTTATTACAAACATTAGCCGTATGCAATCTGAGGTACGAGTGATTCAATCTGAGGCATTAAATATATTGATGTCTGAGATTAGTGCTAAGGATTTCAAATTTGATAAAGTAGAAGCAAAAGTTATTGCGAATAGTAGTTATATCACACTTGGTGATTCTTTCAAGGCTGACATCATTGTTGCTGCATATAGTACAACAGATGATCCAGGTTTGAGAATAGGAACTGAGTTGGATACAGCTGGTAAAGCTGAAAGCGAGTGGGGAGTTAAAAATCCATTGGCTGAAGATGATAGCAAGATTTCTGTGAAAGATGGTATCGCGCATTATGGCTATAAACCAACAACAGAAGGTGAAGTAACTTGGGGTGGTTTTATTGTTCTTAAAGAACCAGGAACTAACAAAGAGAAGCTATATCCTTTTGAACACAAGTTTATCGCAGCAAAACCATCTACAGTTGTTTCACCAACAAAGATGAATGTTGTTTACCGTGGTTTAGAAAATCCAATCGAAGTTTCAGTTTCAGGATATGCAGCAAGTAAGATTACTGCATCAGTATCAAATGGAACTTTATCAGGTTCTAACGGCAAATACATGCTAAAACCAGGTAACGGAAAAGAATGTAAGATTACCGTTTCTGTAAAAAGTGATGATGGAAGTTCTAAAACTTTAGGTGAAGGATTTACTTTCCGAGTGAAAGATGTACCTGCTCCAGTTCCTTCTTTCGCTGGTGCTTCAGGTACTGCTAAAGTTCCTGCAGCTAAATTGAAAGTATCTTCAGCTGTATTGGCTAAAATGGAAGATTTCGATTTCGAAGGTGTTAACTGGGAAGTTATTTCTTTTGAGATTTTAGGATCTAACAAAGGTCAATTAGTACCTGTTCAGCGTGCTAGAGGAAATAGATTAACTAGTACAATGAAACAACTAATGGCTGCTCAGCAACGTGGAGATCGTATTTTCGTTCAAAACATACGTGCTAGAGGTCCTGGTGGAGTTGAAAAGAATTTGGGTAACATTTCTATAGAAGTTCAATAATAAAATTAGTGGACGATGAAAAAATTAGCTTTTATTTTAACAGTATTGCTTGTAGGTCTTAATAATATAGACTTAAAAGCTCAGGTATTAGATCCGAATGAATCACCATTGGATGGCGTATATTCAAAATCGTTGAATAATCCCAATAGAAAGCCAGTACCTTATGTACAGTTAAGAGAGGCTGATTTAATGTGGTTGAAACGTATTTGGCGCGAAGTTGATCTTAGGGAAAAAATCAATCAAGTTTTTTATTATCCGATTGAGCCTGATCAAGGTCGTAAAAACTTAATGACTATTATTTTAGAATCTGTAACTGAATCAGGTAATATTACGGCATATAAAGCATATGAAGGAATTAATCCAACAGATATGTTTAATATTCCTATGACTCCTGAGGAAGTTAAAGGTCAGTTAAGTGACACGACAAGCACTACATACGAACACCCAGTGACGTTTGAAGTTAGAGATACTACTCTTGTTGAAATGCTAACAGCAGATCAGATCACTAAGTTTAGATTGAAAGAGGAGGTTTTCTTTGACAAACAACGTTCTGTTATGGAAACTAGAATACTTGGTATAGCGCCATTGAAGCCACAAAAGGCTCCAGATGGAACTATAACTGGATTCATGCCTGCTTTTTGGATTTATTTCCCTGAAGCTCGTAGAGTTTTTGCTCAAGCCGAAGTATATAACAGACATAACGATGTTCATCGTTTAACATATGATGATGTATTCTTGAAAAGAATGTTTGCTTCAAGAATCATTAAAGAATCGAACGTCTACAATAGGTCTATAGATGAATATAAAGCTCCTATGGATGCTTTATTAGAAGCTGAACAAATTCTTGATGATATTAGAAATAGAGAACATGATTTGTGGAGTTTTTAAGCTCTTATAAAATCAATAGATAAATAAAAAAGCCTCGCTATGCGAGGCTTTTTTATTTTAATTGGATTAATGTTAAGAATATTGCTTTTGGTAATATTTTAAATATTCACCAGATGTTACGTTCTCTAACCATTCGGAATTATTCAGATACCAATCTATAGTAATTTCAATTCCTTCTTCAAAAGTAACAGTAGGTTTCCAGCCTAATTCCCGATTGATTTTAGAAGCATCAATCGCATATCTTCTGTCATGGCCAGGTCTATCCTTAACGTATGTTATTAAGCCCTCAGAAGTACCCTCTGGTTGATTTAATTTACGATCCATAATAGAGCACATTACTTTAATCAAGTCGATGTTTTTCCATTCGTTAAAACCACCAATATTGTATGTGTCGCCTGACTTACCTTGGTGATATATTAAATCAATCGCAATAGCGTGATCAACTACATATAGCCAATCTCTTGTGTAGTTTCCATCGCCATACACAGGAAGTGGTTTTCCTGTCTTTATATTATTGATAAAAAGAGGAATCAACTTTTCAGGAAACTGGTTTTGACCATAGTTATTTGAACAGTTAGATACTATGTATGGTAAGGCATAGGTATTACCATATGCTCTCACAAAGTGATCTGAACTTGCTTTGGATGCAGAATATGGTGATTTAGGATCGTATGACGTAGTTTCGGTAAACAGACCTTCATCTCCTAATGAACCATACACTTCATCCGTTGAGATGTGGTAAAACATCTTTCCTGAGAAATCTTTCCAATGATCTTTTGCTGCGTTCAGTAATGTTACTGTTCCAAGAATATTGGTGTTTAGAAATGCCAATGGGTCAGTAATAGAACGGTCTACATGGCTCTCAGCAGCTAAATGGATTACGCCATCAAATTGATATTTGTCAAATAGCTGATTGATAAATGCAGTATCCATGACATCACCCTTAACAAAGGTGTAATTGGTTTTATTCTCAACATCGGTTAGATTTTCTAAATTACCTGCATAGGTTAGCAAATCTAAATTCACAATGTGATAATTAGGATAGTTGTTTACAAACCTCCTTATAACATGAGAGCCGATAAAACCGGCTCCTCCTGTTATTAATATAGATTTTTCGAATTGACTCATCGTTTGATGTATTCTTCAAAGTTGTTATGATCTTTCCTGTAAAGGTCTTCTTCAGGTAAAGACTTGAAATAATCATATGTGATTTTCAAGCCTTCAGCTCGATCAACCTTGGGCTCCCACCCTAAAATCTCTCTTGCTTTTGTTATATCTGGTTGCCTTTGCATTGGATCATCAGTTGGTAAAGGTTTGTAAATAACCTTTTGTGAAGTTCCAGTGAGTTTAATGATTTCCTCAGCAAAATCAGCAATAGTGATTTCATTAGGGTTACCAATATTAACAGGACTTGCATAGTCACTCATTAATAATCGATAAATTCCTTCAACTAAATCATCTACATAGCAGAAAGAGCGTGTTTGTGAACCATCACCAAAAACCGTTAAATCTTCACCTCTTAAAGCCTGACCGATGAATGCAGGAAGTACTCTTCCGTCATTTAATCGCATGCGAGGGCCATAAGTATTGAAAATACGAATGATTCGGGTCTCTAGTCCATGAAAAGTATGATAAGCCATTGTGATAGCTTCCATGTATCTTTTAGCCTCATCATACACTCCTCTTGGTCCAACGGGGTTTACATGTCCCCAGTAAGCTTCCGTTTGAGGGTGAACTTGAGGATCTCCGTAAACTTCAGATGTAGAAGCAACCAAAATGCGAGCATTTTTAGCTTTAGCTAACCCTAAAAGATTATGCGTTCCCATGGCACCAACTTTCAAAGTTTGGATTGGGATTTTTAAATAATCTATAGGAGATGCAGGAGAAGCGAAGTGCAAAATGTAATCTAACTCGCCAGAAACATGAACGAATTTAGAAACATCATGATGGTAAAATTCAAAGTTCTTATGGCTGAAAAGGTGTTCTAAGTTCTTTAGATTTCCTGTAATGAGATTATCCATCCCAATCACTCGGAAGCCTTCAGCGATAAAACGATCGCAAAGGTGAGATCCTAAAAAACCGGCAGCACCTGTTATTAAAACTGATTTCATGAATTATGGCTTAACAACGTTTCTACCGATAGATGCGTAGTAGAATCCTAAATCTTTCATTTCATCCAGATTGTAAAGGTTTCTTCCATCAAAGATAACTTTCTCTTTCAGTAAGTTAGCCATGTGCATAAAGTCAGGATTTCTAAAGATTTGCCATTCGGTAGCAATTACTAAAGCATCAGCATCTTTTAATGCCTCATAATGATCGGATGCATAAGTGATTTTATCTCCAATCAGTTTTTGTACATTTTCAATTGCTTCAGGGTCAAAAGCAACGATTTCAGCACCTGCTGCAACCAATTCATCAATTACATATAAAGCTGGTGCTTCGCGAATATCATCAGTATCTGGTTTAAATGCCAATCCCCAAAGGGCAATTTTTTTACCTTTCAAATCACCACCGAAGTAGCTTTTTACTTTAGGTACAATGATTGTTTTTTGCTTTTGATTCACGTCCATTACTGAATCTAATATGCGGAAGTCATAATTCACTTCGCCAGCAGATTTCACTAATGCTTGAACATCTTTTGGAAAACAACTACCACCATAACCAATACCTGGGAATAAGAACCTCTTACCGATTCGGTCATCAGAACCAATTCCGATACGCACTTTATCGACATCAGCTCCTAGAAGTTCACAGAGGTTCGCAACCTCATTCATGAACGTGATTTTTGTTGCTAAGAATGAGTTTGCCGCATATTTTGTAAGTTCAGCAGAACGCTCATCCATGAAAATAATAGGGTTACCTTGACGAACAAATGGCTTGTATAACTTTTCCATTAAAGCTTTTGCTTTATCAGAAGAGGTACCAACAACTACGCGATCTGGCTTCATAAAGTCATCCACAGCAAACCCTTCTCTTAAGAATTCAGGGTTTGAAACCACATCAAAA
>CAJWSQ010000198.1 GCA_913045895.1 uncultured Flavobacteriales bacterium
ATTAAGAATGAGCGGTGGTTGTGTTTCTGCTTGTGCCGTTTGTGATGGATTTTTCTACCGCAATCAAGAAGTAATCATTGTTGGAGCTGGTGATACTGCTGCTGAAGAAGCAACATACCTAGCTAAGCTTTGTAAAAAAGTATACATGTTGGTTAGACGCGATGAAATGCGTGCCTCAAAAGCAATGCAAAAACGCGTATTTGACACTGAAAACATCGAAATTTTCTGGAACACAGAAGTTGAAGAAGTATTAGGTGGCGATGGAGTTACTGGTGCTCGTATCAAAAACAACCAAACAGGTGAAGAGTCTGAAATTAGTGCTACAGGATTTTTTGTAGCTATTGGACATAAACCAAACACCGATGTTTTCAAGGATTTCATCGATATGGATGAAACAGGATACATTAAAGCTGTGCCAGGCACTGGAAAAACAAATGTAAAAGGAGTTTTTGTTGCTGGTGATGCTGCTGATAAAGTTTACAGACAAGCAGTTACAGCTGCTGGAACAGGATGTATGGCTGCCTTAGATGCAGAGCGTTACTTAGCTGAAGAAGGTATCATCTAATATAGATTTTACATATTTCTTATAAAAAAGAGGAGGTTTCTAACCTCCTTTTTTATTTTTACGCAAGCAACCCCAAAAACCTGTGAAGCTAGAGATTATTGGCATCATAACTTATTTGGTACCCCTTACGGTATCACTGCTTGGCGCTGTTTCCATATTTGGTAACAAGCACAAGGGTGTTGCACGCAATTTATTAAGCCTAACCTTAGTTATTCTCACATATAAATTCGCTTACGATATTTTAGGTGTATTAGATCTAGACTTACTTCAGCTTATTGCATTTAATGCTGGAAATCTGTTGTGGTTTGTTGCTCCGCCAATGCTCTACTACTTCTACATCTCACTTCAGACTCACAACTACGAACTGGATAAACCTGCCTTTAGAAAACACCTTATTACAGGCGGAGTCATTTTTACCTTTTCAATGTTGATTCTAGGATTATTACCCATTGAACAATACATGGAGGTGTTGAATTTCAGGTTTCAAGATTCTCCAACTTTTGAACATAACTTTTATCGATTTGCTCTATTCTCATTAGGTACTCCTCTTTTGTTTTTGCAGTGGTTTTTCTATTACTTCCTACTAGATAGACTTATCAAAGAGCAACAAACCTATTACGGCAAGTTTTACGGGTCTTACGAGAAACGAAATGAACAACTGATGCGCAGAACATTTCATTTCTTAATCGCCATTTTTGCTATGAGTTTTGGTGTTCAGTTTATGCAAATTACAAATCCTATTTACATCATTCTCATCAACTTAATACAAGGCACTTTACTCTACTTTGTTATAAGTGCTGGTCGAGAACAAATCGACATTAAAAGTTACAGGATGTACAAATTGAGCTCACACGAGGAAGAAATCAAGAATAATAAAGTGGTGAATGAGCTATAAGCCTTTTATTTGCACCTCATTTTGAGCTTATATCATGAAAAAATTATTGCTAAATAGTACTTCAATCGCTATTTACACCTCATTGATAATCATTCTCTTTAGGCTGGTATCAGATACGTTTAATTGGAATGGTCCAGAACGTGTTTATGCACCCATGTTTGGAGTGGTTATTTCTGCTTTTTTAGGTTTAAGAGCTTTGAGAAAAGAAGCACCTCAAAATGATTTGACATTCTTCATGGAAATCAGAGCTACAATGCGACCTGCGGCAATATTCTCACTGATTTACAGTGCATTTATTTATGTCTTTTATCGCTTTATTAACCCATCGCTTTTTCCTGAAATGGTTGCCGAGCGTGAAGCTGAATTTCTAGCTCAATTCGAACTCAACAACACTCCAGCTAAGGAAGCCGATAAAGTATTGGCTAATTTTCATGAGTTTGCCGATTTCTTTTTTGCTCCTCTTAATTGGTCAACTATTACCTTATTCGGTTTAATAATGCTTACAGGAGTTTATGGATTCTTACTAACTGTAGCTGCTAGAAAATTCCCTAAAATGATGATTAACTAACTGTTTTGAACAGTTGTTAGATAGCTGTTAATCTCTTTTAAGTTGATGTGTATTTCATTTTTTTAATCCATCATTGCAATCATGAATAGGTCTGCAATACGCGTACTAATTGTAGTAGCATCTATTTTCTTGGTCGGATTGGTTTTTACTCAAGTTACTTGGGTTAAAAAGGCCTATCAAATTGAAGAACAGCGTTTTTCATACAACGTAACCAATGCGTTAATCAATGTTGTAGAGATCATTCAAGAAAACGCTAATGATTCAACCCCGATATATGATCCTATTGAACAGGTTTCTCCAAACATGTACATGGTTCGTATTCATGATACGCTTTACCCTTATTTTTTAGAGAGTATTCTTAAATCTGAGTTCCATAAGCTCGAGATAAATGAGCCTTTTCAGTACAGTATTTACGATTGTTTTTCGGATAGCATTGTATACCAACAACAGGTAGAATGCAATAAACAAGAGACTAAAAATGCACCTGATTTTGTTTGGAATCACGATGATGGCCACCACTTCAGTGTGTTTTTTCCGAACAGAGCAAATACAATTGCCAACCAACTAGACTTTTGGCTCTACTCCTCTATCTTTATCATTATAGTGGTGTTCTTTTTCTCCTATATGATTTACGTCATATTGAAACAGCGGAAGTTATCTGAAATCAAAAATGATTTCATCAACAACATGACCCACGAGTTTAAAACTCCTATTTCAACTATTGGATTATCTAGTGAGGTTTTGTTGCAAGATAATATTCATGAAAAGCCTGAGAAGATTAAGAACTACGCTCGCATTATCCATCAGGAAAATAAGCGTCTTCAAAATCAAGTGGAGCATATATTACAAGTTGCAACCATTGAGAAAGAGCAAATTGATCTTGCTAAAAAAGACATCCTTATTCACCAAACCATTGAAAAAGCAGCTGAAACATTTAGATTAAATGTAGAGGCAAAATCGGGCAAAATAGAATTAGATTTATCAGCTAAAAACGACATTGTTCAAGGTGATGAAGTCCATTTGTTCAATATCTTCTCTAATTTGATTGACAATGCCATCAAATACTCAAAAGAATCTCCATTAATTAAGATTCATACCGAGGATATTAAAAATGGAATCAGAATTTGTATTACCGACAACGGTATTGGGATTGCTTCCGACCAACAAAAGTTTATCTTCGAAAAATTCTATCGTGTACCAAAAGGAAACATCCACGATGTGAAAGGTTTTGGTATCGGTTTGAATTATGTTAAGGTAATGGTGGAACAGCATGGTGGCACCATCCGTTTAAAGAGTAAATTAAATCAAGGAAGCGAATTCTGTATTGAATTGCCAACACATTAATATATGGAAGCTTACATTTCTATTCTACTTGTTGAAGACGATGAAAACTTAGGTTTTATAACCAAAGATGGTCTTGAAGATCACGGTTTTCACGTATCATGGGCAAAAGATGGCCAAGAAGCATACGAAGTTTTTCAATCTGGTAAATTCGATATCTGTATTCTTGATGTGATGCTTCCTAAAAAAGATGGCTTTACGCTCGGTAAAGACATCCGAAAAATCAATACTGAAGTTCCTATCTTCTATTTAACTGCTAAAGGATTACAGCAAGACAAAATTGAAGGGCTTGAAATTGGTGCTGATGATTACATCACCAAACCATTCGATATGAAAGAGCTTTGCCTACGTATCGATAATATTTTGAAGCGCACTAAGTTCAGTGATGAGTTAGGAAACAAAGAAGTTTTCCAGTTGGGCAAGATCGTATTCAACTCCAAAGAATTGACCTTGACTCATGAAAACGAAGTACAAAAGCTTACTAAAAAAGAGTCTGAACTTCTTAGACTTTTGTGTATTCATCAAGACGAGGTACTTGAAAGAGATGTTGCACTTCGTATCGTTTGGGGTGATGACGATTACTTCTTAGGAAGAAGTATGGATGTATTCATTACCAAGCTTCGTAAATACCTAAAAGTAGATCCTGCAATTACCATTACAAATGTGCATGGAGTGGGCTTTAAATTGGAAGTAGCTTAATATTTACCTCAATTTTTTTCTCATACCCTTAGGAAAACGCATATTTGCGACAAAACCTCAAGGATATGAATAAGAATTTTGATCCAGCTTCACAAATCCAAGATATCCAGTACTTTGGAGAATTTGGAGGAGTGAACCCATCCATCACAGACAGCTCAACTTTTACGTTTTTAGAAGCTGGTAGAATGGAAGAAGTCTTCGAACATGAAATCGAAGGTTGTTACTTGTATTCTCGCCACTGGAATCCCATGAATAAATATTTGGCTGATGCTTTGGCTAAAATGGAAGGCACTGAAAGTGCTCAGGTTATGGGTTCAGGAATGGGAGCTATCACATCTGTAATTCTTCAGTTGTGTAATTCTGGAGACGAGCTAGTTGCTAGTCACACGATTTATGGAGGTACTTACGCGTTTTTAAAAAATTACCTTCCTAAATTCAACATCAAATCAAACTTTGTAAACATCACCAATTTGGAAGCTGTTGAAGCAGCAATAACTCCAAACACCAAGATGATTTACTTAGAGGCATTGAGTAACCCTTTACTAGAAGTTGCTGATCTACCTAAATTGAGTGCTATTGCCAAAAAACACAACGTGAAATTGGTAGTAGATAACACATTTACTCCAATGGTGATTTCGCCAATCAAACACGGAGCTGATATTGTTGTCCATTCATTAACTAAATTCATCAATGGAACCAGTGACGCTGTTGGAGGTTGTGTATGTGGATCTCATGAGTTCATCAACTCGTTGATGGATGTAAACTCAGGATCAGCAATGCTTTTAGGTCCAGTTTTAGACAGCATGCGCTCTGCAAGTATGTTGAAAAACTTGAGAAGCTTGCACTTGAGAATGATGCAGCACAGCAAAAATGCCATGAAGCTTGCTGAAACATTCCAAAAACTAGGTTTAAAAGTTAAATACCCAGGATTAGATAATCATCCGCAATATGATTTAATGAAATCATTGATGAATGATGCATACGGTTTCAGCGGTATGATTTTAATTGATGCTGGTAGTAAAGAGAAAGCCTATAAAGTAATGGAAGGTATGCAAAACAACAATGTTGGATACCTCGCTGTTAGTTTAGGTTTTTACAAAACATTATTCAGCTCTCCTGGAAGCAGTACATCATCTGAAATTCCAGATGAAGAACGTGATGAAATGGGAATGAGCGAAGGTTTAATTCGTATGTCTGTTGGTTTAGATATGGACATTGAAAGAACCGGGAATATTATGATTGAACAGTTTCGAAGCGCTGGAGTTATATAACTCAGAGTATAGAAACATTGAAACATAGATTATGAGCAATCCAGTAAGATCACTTGAGCCAAAAGTGGTGTGGAATCATTTTGAAGATTTGAATGCGGTTCCTCGTCCTTCAAAAAAAGAAGAACGTGTAATTGAATTCATGAAGAACTTTGGTGAGAGTCTTGGACTTCCAACAGAAGTTGATGAAGTTGGAAACGTATTGATAAAAAAGCCTGCGACTGCTGGCATGGAAGACCGTGAAACAGTTGTTATTCAAGGCCATATCGATATGGTTCACCAGAAAAACAACGATACAGATTTCGACTTTTTAACTCAAGGTATCGAATCTTTTATTGATGGTGAATGGGTAAAAGCTAAAGGAACAACTCTTGGTGCTGATAATGGAATGGGCGTTGCTGCTGCAATGGCTATTTTATCATCAAATGATATGGAGCATCCAGCAATTGAGGCTTTATTTACCATT
>CAJWSQ010000199.1 GCA_913045895.1 uncultured Flavobacteriales bacterium
TTTCCTTGATCTGCTCGGTAACGTTTGTGCAAGTATCGGTGCAGGGTTTTATAGTAATCCGTGTTGAAAGTTCCTTGAAACATCATTGCCAAATCATCAGAATCAGACCAATTGGCTTTGTTGCCCAAATCTTGTTTTACTGTATCATAAAAAGGTGTTCCTGGCAATGGATATGAAACAGAAACCCCAATATCATCGGGTTTGTTATCGCGAATCATTTGGAGCGTTAAGTCAATATCGGCTTTGGTTTCGCCCAAATAACCGAATTGAATGAAATAAGCCACTCGAACTCCTAACTCCTGCAATTTATCGGTTGATGTTTTGATTTGCTCCAAAGTTGTTCCCTTGTCCATAGCGTCCAAGATTTTTTGCGAACCACTCTCTGCTCCAATCCATACTTCATACAAACCGCTTTCAGCCAAAGCTTCAATGGTATTGTCTTTCACCAATAAATCGGCTCTACTTTGGATTTTGTATTGTATTTGGATGTTCTTCTCTTTCAGTAATTTGTTGAATTGCTTTACCCATCCAGGTTTCAATCCAAAAATATCGTCACACATCCAGTATCGATTAACATCAAAATGAGCTATTAAATATTCAATCTCTTGAATCACGTGTTCTGGACTGCGCGTGTTGTAACGATTGCCATAAATGGGTTTTGCACACCAATTGCATTTAAACGGACAACCTCTTGTGGTAGCTATATTCAAATGAAAGGGATACTTCCCTTCACTCCACACTTTACGATAGGCTTCCACATCAACCAAATCCCAAGCTGCAATAGGTAAAGCATCTAAGTCTTTCATCACTTTGCGTGGAGCCGTTCTTATGGTTATACCGTTATCGCGATAGGCTAAACCAGCAATCGATTCATCAAGAGATTTTCCTGCTTGTAGATATTCGACTGCTTCTTTAAGTGTTTCCTCTCCTTCACCTAAAATAACTGCTGTAGCACCAGCATCGAGATACTTTTCAAAATGATCGGTAGAATCTGAACTGGAAACCAATACAGGTATGCCTTTTTCAGCAGCCATTTGAATCATTTCAAAAGCTGCTTCACGCATGGTGGTCAAGCACATTTTGGTGAGGTAGTTAAATCCATCATCGTACACTACCAAAAAGTCTAAATCATCTTTTAGATAAGGCTTCAATCCGTTTGATGAACGAAGTAAATTGGTATCAAAAAAATCAACTCGATGTCCCAATTGACGCATGAATGCAGCGGCCGTTATCGTGCCTAATGGCGGATATGGCGTTTTATTCTTCCATTGTTTTTCGTCTAATGGATAGAAATAAGAATGAGTAAATAGAATGTTGGCTGAACTGCTCAATCGAATGGAATATTGTGTTTTACAGTTAGTTTGTCTTTCTTCTGGCTTAAAGCTTCTAACACTTTCTTCTGAAAGTTATTGGGGTGATGTTTGGAAATGGATCTTCTAGATTTAAATGCAATTTTAAAGTCTACTTCTTCCATCTCACCAAATTTGCTTCTCCAGCGATTGATGGTTTTCATCAAACACCAGATATCAATTTGATCTCCTAATCTGCCAAACAGCAGTTTTTCGGTTAAACGTTTAAACCATTTTGATTTTGAAGGCTGTGATAAATGGTTGGTTTCGTAATTCGGAAAGCGGCTAAATGCCCATTGATTGGCTCGTTCAAACTGACGATGAACTTCTGGGCCGTATACATTGCGAAGTGTAACTACTTCAGTTGCAGTAAATTGATTTTTCTCTTCGATAGCCAAGTTATCTGTATCGATAAAGTAATTGACACAGAAGTATTTATTGGAATTGAAGAGGAACAGCTTTTTGTATAAAATGAGCAATGTTCTAGCAACCCAAAGTCTACCAGGCTCAGTAATGATGAAGTAATCAATGTCGGCATCTTCACTCAAATAGCCCTTACTCATTGATCCAGAAATGGAAACTGAACGTACAAAAGGAAACTGACCAATAAACATGGCGTTGTCAATAGCCTTATTCTCTAGCTTTAAAGCTCTAACGTTCCCTTTTTTGCGGTTTTCGACACAAATCGGGCTGTCTATTAAATGATAATATTCTTGATTTTGACAAACAATTCCGCTCTTGATCAATTCTTGCAAATCATTACGATTGAATGTTTTGCTCGACAAAAGCACTAATTCTTCAAAGGTAAGTGGGTAGTGAAAGATGTCAAAATAGCAGAATATCTCAAGTAAAGAAGACTTATTATCTAATCTCACTTGCGAAGTCGAGGTCATGCTAAAATCAATTCGAGTGCCAATATATGTATAAAAAATGACGCTAAATTGAAAAAAAGGGTTGCATTACCCCATCAGAATTTAATCGTTCCAGAAATGCAGACTTCCCCAAAAGGTGAAAATCAACCCGATTAAAACGCCAAACAATTGTAATCCACTGAAAAAGGCAAAAGAGATTCCGGCCAAGATTAAAAACCAAATTGGCACGAGTAACATTCCGAAAGCCATTTTAAGCGAGCTTACAAATTGACTGTCTTTAGTCACTTTAGTGGCAACAGAGTGAATGATGAAATATGGAATAATCCAAGGGATAACACAGAAGAATGTCAAAAACTTCAACCAACTTCTATTTGGAAAATGAGTTAACTCTTCCCATTCAGGATGACTTTTCCACCATTTCTCCAATTCATTACGAGTTACATTATCCGCCTCCCAAGAATTGATCTCTTGAATGAGTTTTCGAGCCAATTCAAAGCGTTTCGTGAAGTCTGCAGCGGTAGTATGTTTCTTGAGAACATGATCGTTTAGAAAATCATGAACGATGAAGTATTCATCCTTAAATTGGATGTCAAGCATCAGTGAGCTGATTTTATCTTTCAATTCAGAATTGAAGCTCAATAAGCCTTTTGCTTCGTTTTCTTTGTAGTTATCCAGAAACTGTTTTACTGAAATTGGCTCTCCAAATTCAACCATTACAGAACTACGGAAATTCTCATAATAACTGTATTCCAAACCAATTGGAACTACCTCAATATCATCTAATTCTGGTGAAGTATCTAAAGTTGAAAGTACGATACGACCAACGCCTTTTTTAAGTGGACGAAGCTGTTTGCGTTCTCCATGGTTACCTTCAGGAAAAATGATAATGCTTCCGTTGTGTTGCAATAAACTTCTAACCGTTGCAAAAATCCCATCGTTGTTGGATAACGAGTTGTATCCATCACGCATTCTGAAAACGGGTAACATTTTCATCGCGTTTAAGATCTTTTTGGCAATTGGATTTTTGAATACATCAGCTCTAACCAATGATGCGGGTTGCGTTTTAGTAACAACAGCAATTATTAGCGCATCTAAAAAGGCATTTTGATGATTGGAGCAATAAACAAGTGGTTTATCTTGAGGAATAGGGAAATGTTTGCGAACCACTACCCTTTTGTAAAAGCAGTGAATAGCCGTTCTAACCCAAACCTCCATAAATGCATAGAAGTACGAAAACTTGTCTAATCTTTCCATTTTTTGAGTAACGATGCGATTCCTAATCCGGCTAAGATATGCCAAATACCCCACCAGCCAGCAATGATAGCCATTCCTCCTAGTCCATCAAAGAAATTGAAGGTGATAACTAACGCTAAACCAGAATTTTGAATTCCAGTTTCAATGATGATACTTTTTCGATCTGAAACGGATAACTTTCCAACAGAACCTGAAATATATCCACCTAAAAATCCTAGAAGGTTATGAACCAACACAAGGATAAAGATGGAGCCAATGAATGCAGTAAAGATGTCGTAGTTATTGGAAAAAGCCACACCTACAAATGCCGCAAAAATGATTAAGCTGAGTGCTTTAATCGGTTTCTTGATCTTTTCTGTAAATGCAGGCCATCTATCGGCAACAAACATTCCTATTGCCATGGGAATAATTAGCAATACAAATACAGTTTGAAGCAATTCAATGTAGCTAACATCAATTTCAGACATGATATCGGCTGCTGGTGCGTAAGCTTTACCCCATAGCGTAAAATTCAACGGAGTTAAAAACAGACTCAGCATGGTTGCTAAAACCGTTAAACTGACAGAAAGAGCAATGTTTCCGCCACTTATTGAGCTAATAAAATTAGATACATTTCCACCGGGACAAGCTGCAACCAATATCATTCCCAACGCCATACTAGGTACTGGATTCCAAATTGAAACCAATCCAAAAGTAATGGCTGGTAAAAGGATAAATTGCGAGAATAACCCAAAGAAAATGGACTTTGGAGATTTAAGTAAATCTTTAAAATGAGAAACATGTAAATCTAGGGCTACACCAAACATGATAAGCCCCAGACATATGTTTAACAACCATAGTCCATCTTTATTGAAATTCAGGAATACCTGATCAATTAGCTCCATAAAGTGCGAAGAAAGGAAATTTTTAGTTTCCGAATTCTGACATGAATTTCAGACGAACTAAGCGTAACTCCTCTTCTGAATACTCTTCATCAAATTCTTCTAATGCAGCTTGAATTGAATCTGTTTCCGCTTCACGGAAGTAATCGAATATCTCTTCGATATGATCATCATCCAATACATCCTGAATGTAGTAATTTAAGTTTACGCGAGTGCCTGAGTACACAATATGCTCCAACTCTTTCACAAACTCATCATCAGTCATACCGCGCGCTTTGGCTAAATCTGCTAATGGCACTTTACGGTCAATTCCTTGAATGATTTGAATTTTGTTACTCGATTTATTGGCAACACTTTTCACTACCATGTCTTGAGCACGTTCAATTTCGTTCTCCTCAACATAAGTCTTGATTAACTCAATAAACGGTTTACCGAATTTTACGGCTTTCCCCATTCCAACACCAGCAATGTTGGTAAGTTCTTCTTGCGTAATTGGATATTGTGTAGCCATTTCTTCCAAAGAAGGATCTTGGAAGATGACGAAAGGCGGCAAATTACGTTTTTTACCTTCTTTACGTCTAAGCTCTTTCAGCATTTTCAATAGCTGCTCATCGCCTGCACCACCCGATTTTTGTTGAACAGTTGCATTCGCATCTTCCAACATTTTATCGTAATCGTGATCTTTGATCAGCATGAATGATTTTGGATTCTCAATGAATGCTCTACCCGCTTTAGTAACAACCAAAGTTCCGTAAGATTCAACGTTTTTCTCAATCAATCCAGCAACATAAGTCTGACGAATAGCCGCGTTCCAGTATTTTGAATCGTGATGTTTACCGATTCCAAAGAACTTAGCTGTGTGGTGTTTAGAGCTTTTTACTTCAGCTGATTCTTCACCTAAAAGTACGTTAACCACATACTTCGATTTAAAGCGCTCTTTTACATTGATGATGGTTTCCAACAAGAGCTTGATTTCGTCTTTTGCTTCAACGCGCTCTTTCGGGTTTACCATGTTGTCATCCATGTTTTGACCTTCACCTGTATTCTCATCCCACTCCTCACCGAAGTAGTTCAACAAGAATTTCCTGCGTGACATAGCCGTTTCAGAATAAGCAACAACCTCTTGCAATAATGCTCTGGCTATTTCTTGTTCTGATACTGGTTTACCGTTGGTGAATTTCTCCAGTTTTTCAATGTCCTTATAATCGTAGAACATGATACATCTACCTTCACCTCCATCACGACCAGCACGACCAGTTTCTTGGTAATATCCCTCCAAACTTTTTGGAACATCGTAATGAAATACAAAACGCACATCTGGCTTGTCGATTCCCATACCAAAGGCGATGGTTGCAACAATTACGTCTACTTCTTCCATCAAGAACATATCTTGATATTTGGCTCTTGTAGCCGCATCTAAACCAGCG